>CAYRAW010000037.1:0-16946 GCA_964422225.1 uncultured Roseburia sp. | reverse complement strand
CCGGTTGAAAATGATGAAATATTCCAGAACATACTTACAATAACCAAACATCTGAATAAATATGATGTTATTTGTGACAAAATACAGTTTGATTCCTCTTATAATGTAACCCTGGGTTATGGAAAGGTAAAAGTAAATATTGGTAAACTGGAAAATCTTGATGAAAAACTGATGCAGTTACCTTATATTTTACCTTCTCTGGAAGGTGAGAGCGGTACGCTGGACCTTCAGAATTATACACAGGAGAGTAAAAGTGTCTCTTTTGAGAAAGATTAAAGTTTAGAGTGACATAATTAATTGAAAGAAAAGTAAAAAAGATGTTGATTAATTGCTAAAAAAATTATATGATAAATTAGATAGATGTTATGTAACTGAAAGAGGTAAAGTCAGTTACATAAATTAAGGAATTGTGAAGGAGGAAGGAAACTTGCTCGAGATTAAGACGAACGAGACGGATTCTGCAGCAAGGATCATTGTTGTGGGTGTGGGTGGCGCAGGTAATAATGCTGTCAACCGGATGATAGATGAAGCTATTACAGGTGTTGAATTTATAGGGGTAAACACAGATAAACAGGCTTTGCAGCTTTGTAAAGCACCGAAATTATTACAGATTGGTGAGAAACTTACAAAGGGACTTGGTGCCGGTGCAAAACCGGAAGTTGGTGAGAAGGCTGCTGAGGAGAGTTCAGAAGATATTCAGGAAGCATTAAAGGGAGCAGATATGGTATTTGTAACCTGTGGTATGGGTGGCGGTACCGGAACAGGTGCAGCACCGGTAGTTGCTTCTATTGCAAAGTCTATGGATATTTTAACGGTAGGTGTTGTAACAAAACCTTTCCGTTTTGAAGCCAGAACACGTATGACAAATGCTTTAGGTGGAATTGAAAAGCTCAAGGAACATGTAGATACTTTGATTGTAATTCCAAATGATAAGCTCCTTGAAATTGTAGATAGAAGAACAACAATGCCGGATGCCCTGAAGAAAGCAGACGAAGTATTGCAACAGGCAGTGCAGGGTATTACTGACCTGATCAATGTACCTTCTGTGATCAATCTTGACTTTGCTGATGTTCAGACAGTTATGAAGGACAAGGGTATTGCTCATATCGGTATTGGTTATGGTAAGGGTGAAGATAAGGCAGCAGATGCAATTAAAATGGCTGTTGAATCTCCACTGCTTGAGACAACGATCAGTGGCGCAACAGATGTTATTCTTAATGTATCCGGTGATATTTCCATCTTTGATGCAAATGATGCAGCTACATATGTACAGCAGCTTACAGGCGAAGATGTTAATGTTATCTTTGGTGCAATGTATAATGCAGATATGCAGGATTCCTGTACGATCACAGTTATTGCAACAGGACTGGAGCAGAATGCAGCTAATTTACCACTTGGCAAGTTGGGAAGCAATTTCTCGGTAACACCTAAAACTCCGATTTCAAAACCGAAGCCGGCAGCATCGGGTGTTAATGTAATTCCGTCACAAGCTTCCAATACAGTTCCTGTAAAACCTTTACCGGGAATACAGAGACCTACAGACCTTAGAAGTAATGTAAAGGAACAGACATTAAAGATTCCAGATTTCTTAAAAAGATAAATAATAGTGGACAAGCATACAGGGCGCAGCTTAAGGCTGCGCTTTTTGTCGATAAATAACTCTTTTTCAATCCCTCGCTTTGACAAAATAAGCGGGGCTTTTTTAGTATACTGGGTTTGTACAGAAGGGAAAGAGGTGATAAGGATCTATGTATTGTATCTGGATGTATATATATTAGAAAATATATTGTTAAATCTGATTTTGCTGGTATTCACACTTATTATGATGGGTAGGAGAATACGGTTCATAAGACTTCTGACAGCAGCTGTGTCAGGGGGCATACTCTCGGTCATTCCGATCATTGCAGGTATGAACTATGGGGTACTGTATATTCTGTTAGTCTGGGTAACGGGATTATTGATGGTAGTGATAGCGTCTGGTGGAGGAACAATTTCAGAACAAACAGCAGGGACCTTATATTTCTATATATTGTCTTTTGTATGGAATAAGCTCATTGCCGGGTTGGAGAAAATTGTTGGGATTGGCTATGCAGTATGTATACTGGCAGTGGCTATTATGGGAACCGTTACCGTATATCTGTGTATGAAGAAAAAGAGAGAGAGACAACAGACTGTTTATGAAGTGCAGATTATCAGGAAGAACAGGAAAGTATCCATAAAAGCGTTATTGGATACGGGAAATGTATTGAGGGAGCCTATTAGCGGAAGACCAGTTTCCATTATTGAGAAAGATGTATATGATGAACTGCATTGTGAAGAACTACTGGAAAAATGCAGGGTAATTCCCTATCGGAGTATCGGCAGGGAACACGGGCTGATGAAAGGAATCCAAGTAGATGAACTGGTCATATGGGAAGGGAAAGAACCGCATATACAGAAGGATGCAATGGTTGCCCTGTATGAGGGTAAACTTACGACCAATGGAAGCTATCAGATGATATTGCATGCGAGTATGCTATAAGAACTGGAGAGAAGGAACAGGAGGAGAATGATAAATGATTTTGAAGGTATATTTACCAGGACGCATGAAACTATGCCTGGGTAGAAAAGATTCAGGCATGTTAGCGGGACGTCAGGAGATTCATTATATTGGGGGAAGCGAGATACTGCCGCCACCACTTGAAAGTGTAGAGGAGAGTGAAGTGATCAATGATCTTGATACAGAAGCGGCAGAGGAAGCACGGTCTATTCTGATAGAACATAATTTGCGGCTGGTGGTATATATTGCCAAAAAGTTTGATAATACAGGTGTAGGGGTAGAAGATCTGATATCTATCGGAACAATTGGTCTGATCAAATCTATTAATACCTTTAACAGGGATAAAAATATCAAACTCGCAACGTATGCTTCACGATGTATTGAGAATGAGATTCTGATGTATCTGCGAAGAAATAACAAAACAAAGCTTGAAGTGTCAATTGATGAGCCTTTGAATGTGGATTGGGATGGAAATGAACTTCTGCTGTCGGATATTCTGGGTACGGATGAGGATGTCATTTACAAAGATCTGGAAACAGAAGTGGAACGTAAACTTCTGAGAAATGCAGTCGCAAAACTGGGGGAGAGGGAGCGGACTATCATACAACTTCGTTTTGGATTGGGAAGCCCGTACGGAAGAGAAATGACACAGAAGGAAGTAGCTGACTATCTGGGCATTTCACAATCATATATTTCACGCCTGGAAAAGAAGATCATGAAACGACTGAAAAAGGAAATGGTAAAAGAATAACGATACATAGACTGTTTTTTTCTCTTACATATGTCTCTTGCAGACATAGGAATAGGAGGAAAAATCATGGCTATAAGCAAAGTGGAAATATGCGGTGTCAATACAGCAAAACTTCCTGTATTAAATAATGAGGAAAAGGCTGCACTTTTTGAAAGAATCGAACAGGGAGACAAAGAAGCCAGAGAGGCATATATACGGGGAAATTTAAGACTCGTATTAAGCGTGATCAAAAGATTCTCCCAGTCAAATGAAAATGTAGATGATTTGTTTCAAATAGGCTGTATTGGTCTGATCAAGGCAATTGATAATTTTGATTCCAGCCTGGATGTGCGTTTTTCTACTTACGCTGTCCCTATGATAATCGGAGAAATTAGAAGATTTTTAAGGGACAATAATGCGATCCGTGTAAGTCGTTCTTTGAAAGATACAGCATATAAGGCTATTTATGCAAGAGAAAATCTGACCAGAATACATGCCAAGGAACCCACGATCACGGAAATAGCAGCAGAAATAGGAATTTCCAAGGAAGATATCGTTTATGCGCTGGATGCAATACAGAATCCTATGAGCTTATATGAGCCGGTATATACAGAAGGGGGAGATACACTGTATGTTATGGATCAGATAAGCGATAAAAAGAGCCGCGAGGAGAACTGGGTCGAAAACATTTCTCTGAGCGAAGCAATGAAGAGATTAAATGAGAGAGAGAATGAAATAATCACGCTGCGTTTTTTTGAGGGAAAGACACAGATGGAAGTGGCGGAATATATAGGGATTTCACAGGCTCAGGTATCCAGACTTGAGAAAAATGCACTGGCGGTTATGAAGAAATATCTGATGTAAGGCAGAATAAATAAGTTCCATGTCATAAAAATGGCATGGAACTTATTGAATTTTCTGAAATTATTTAAAATAAATAAATATAACAGACAATATATACTATTGACTTAAAAAAGAAAACAATTTACAATAGAAGTATGTAGTCAAGTCATGTGTGAAAGGAAGTCATGTATGGATATGCAAAAGAATGAGAATAAACTTAGGTTAGGTATCAAGGGTGTCATTATTTGTGTTTCTGTTTTGCCGATTTTAGCAGTCAGTATTATTATAACTCTCTTTGCTTCATTAGCGATGCGGACAGGGATAGAGGATCAGGTCTTTAAGGGACTTAAAGGGATGGCGACAACAGCAGAATATGCGCTGGATCAGGTAGATTCCGGAGATTATATCTATGATGGGGAGAACCTGTACAAGGGTAAATTCAATGTGACCGGGAACATAGATATGCTGGATAAAATAGCAAATACGAACAGTACAGCAATCACAATCTTTATAGGAGATACAAGAAGGGCAACAACAATTACCAATTCCGCAGGGCAGAGAATTGTAGGAACCTCTGTTTCGGGAACGATTTCTGCCAAAGTATTGGGAAGTGGAGAGGACTATACAGATTCCAGTGTTAATATTAATGATGAAAACTATTATGGATATTATACACCACTGGAAAATAGTGATGGCTCTATTGTTGGCATCATGTTCGCAGGAAGATCAAGTGAAACGGTAAACCATTACATAACCACAAGATTGAATTTCATTATGGCTGTGGCATTCGCTGTTGTGATAATATGTATTGTTACAGATTCTCTGGTTATCAAGAAGAGAATCGCAAGTCCGATCAAGAAGTTGAGCACGGTAGCACAGCGTATGGCTGTGGGGGACATTGACCAGAAGGTAGAACGTGAATATAACGATGAGTTAGGCGATCTGATGGAAGATTTTGCACATATGGTTGAAAATATCAGTGAGCAGGCACGGGTAACGGAAATGGTTGCAGACGGTGATCTGACAGTGCAGTGTAAAACTGCAGGAGAGAAAGATGTTATGGGAAAGGCAATCTGTAAGATGCTGTATGACAATAACAGAAATCTCTCTACGATCCGTGATGCAGCCGCAAGAATGGCGTCCGGAGCAAATGAGGTAGCAAGTGCAAGCAATTCTCTGGCACAGGGTACTACAGAACAGGCGAGCGCAATTGAGGAAATTACAGCTTCTATTGAAGAAATTGCAAATGGTGCTAAAATTAATGCAGATGATGCAACTTCTGCAAATGAACTGGTACAGAATACCAAAGCTGGTGCGATCCGTGGAAATGAACAGATGAAGCATATGATAGAGGCTATGCAGGATATCAATCAATCCTCTGAAAATATTTCAAAGATTATGAAAGTCATTGATGATATTGCATTCCAGACTAACATACTTGCACTGAATGCATCCGTAGAAGCAGCAAGAGCCGGCGTTCATGGCAAGGGCTTTGCAGTCGTTGCAGATGAGGTACGTAATCTGGCAAGTAAATCAGCGGAAGCAGCCAAGGATTCTGCTGAAATGATAGAAGATTCTATCCGTAAAGTGGAAGTGGGTTCCAAGTTGGCGGTAGAAACTGCTGCGGCTTTGGAAGAAATACAGAAAGCAGTAGAACAGATTGCAGATCTGGTAAGTAATATCGCTACATCTTCTGCTAATCAGGCAGCATCTGTTGGACAGGTCAATGCCGGGATCACACAGATTGCAGATGTAGTACAGACCAATTCAGCGACAAGTGAAGAGTGTGCAGCAGCCAGTGCAGAACTGTCGAGTCTGGCAGGACAGCTACAGCATGCAGTAGGTAAATACAAGCTTCTGGCATGCAAAGGACGAAAGAACAGTGCAGCAGATGATTATGAAAATGATTATCAGGATAATGAAAGTATCATATCCCTGGATGATGACTTTGGAAAATATTAATAACATAAGAATCTGCCCCGGCGTATGCTGAGGCAGATTTCACAGAGTGGGAGATTCCGTATGAAGATATATGCAGCAAGGGTAGAAAATGTGGCATTAAGTCAGGAAGAACTGGCTGCCATGTTAGACAGTGAAAGGCGGGATAAGATACATAGGATGAAAAATGAGTCAGAACGCAACAGAAGCATTTATGCAGGGCTTTTGCTGCGTTATGCTTTTTTGAAAGAGGGATATACGCAGGATGAATGGAAGCAGATCAAAGTAAAGGCTGGACAGTATGGAAAGCCTGAATTAGCAGGATATAGTCAGTTTCAATATTCTTTGTCACATTCAGGTGACTGGGTAATCTGTGCAGTGGATAATAGTCCCGTGGGTGCAGATGTTCAACAGATGAAACCATATCGTATGCAGATGGCAAAAAGATTCTATCATGAGAAGGAATATGAATATCTTTGTAATATTACAGAGGAAAAACTTAGAAAACTGAATTTTTATCAAATGTGGGCGGCAAAAGAAAGTTATGCAAAATTAACCGGCAGAGGAATAGGAGCCGGAATCAGCAAGTATCTGGTACAGGAAAACTATGAGCAGATTACAGACTGTGATATGGCAGTAACTGCTTTTATGAAGATATATCATTCAATTCCGGATTATGTTGTGAGTATAAGTTCCGGTAAGGAAAATTTTCCACAACATATCAGCGTATTGGAACAAAACGATCTGATATAGCGTACGGGGAGAGAAATGGAGGATACGATAGATGGAGAATGGAAAGAACTTCATCAAAAAAGGTGAAGTGATATTTTCACAGGGTGATGAAGTAAATCAAATCGGCATTGTTCTGGCAGGTAAAGTACTGATGAAAAGTGACTGGTTCAAAATTGTACGGAACCAGGGTTCATTCATTGCATTAAATGACTGGAATCAGGAGAAATACGGGGCAATGTATACTGCATTGGAAGATTCAGTGATTTATACGCTTTCCGTGAGCGGAACTGAAACCTTGCATAATATTATCAACAGAAGTGATGATTACAGAGCTATTATGGTATCATCCCAGTTTAAGTATATTACTGACATGTCACAATTCCGTAACGATCTGAGCAACAGGGCATACCGATTATACCAGTTTGCCCAAAAAAGTTATCAGAATTATAACAATCTGTGCATGGCTGTGGGATTACAGCCGCTTGTCCTTGAGGAACTGAATGAAATCGGAGCGTATGAGGATCACCTTGACATCAATGAAGATAGACTGGATTATTATGCAGAGGCAGCCAGAATCCCTCTGAATGCACAGAAACTTTATTATTCCTATAGTGAGGAAATGGTCAACTTTCTGGTAATGGAAATTGCATCTATCGCAGACAGTATGAAAGAAGACTGTGTAATGTTGATAGATTATATCAAAAATCTGTTGGCTTATGTAGCAGTCCAACCGGATCATAATCTGTTCGATTATGCATGTGCTCAGGGACAGGAAATGCGTAGAAAGGGAGATGTCCCTAAAGAAATGCAGGGGCTTCTGGAAGATATCCTGACGGAAGTAACATTCCAGTTTAGAGAGCTGGGCAGACATACTTCAGTTCCGAAGTGGGACGTTGAGTCCAAAAAGGAAAGAATCGCAGGAATTGTATCAGCAGAAATGACGGTTTCTGAACAGAGGACAAAAGAGGAAAAGGAGGCAGCAATCAGGAGAGATGTGCTTTCGCTGAAGAATTCCATGGAACAGATTGTCCGGTATGCAGCATTTGATGAAGATAAGGTAGAGAAATTGCGTACGAATCTGGATCACCTTGTGAAAGCACCAGACAGGCTTTCAGTAGAGGATGATGTGAAAAAAGCCAAGAAAACAATTACACCGCTTGTATTTGAACTCTATCTTGCATGTTTCAGAAAAGTGAGTGAGGGATTAGCCGTGCCTCCCAAAGCAGTAGAACTGTTCCTGAATTTTGGAATGCTTGATGAAAGACTTCTGGAGCAGGAGCATTTGGAATTTCTCTGTGGAGTTGAAAAAGAGGATAATGAGGGACCATGTAATGTCTTTACAATGTGCGAGTGGTTAAAGGCAATCCATGATGGCAGGAGGGAACCCTCCAAGAGTGAATTTGATGAAGATTATATAGAGAACCTGCGTACCTTGAAGAAACAGGGGGAAATTACAGAACAGCAGCAAAAGGCATTGACAGGCAATATGGATAAACGTGTTGAATATGAAGTCATGAATATGATGATGAGCAATATGAGAGTGTTGTATGGGCAGCCTACAGCATATATGCCTGTTCTGTATAAAGAAGCAATTTTTGGATATCTGGATAAGATATTGATCACTAAGAAACGTATCAATGAAAGCGTACAGAACCTGATGAAAATTGATTATTCTGTTTTTTACAGGGAAGTATTGTATTCCAATGTTGATCTTAAGATCAACCATGAAGCATGTATGAAGAATATTTATCCCGATATTATTCTGTTTCCGCTGTTTGGCCTGAATGCTTCCATGTGGCAGGAAGTAGGAAGCAAGAATAAGGCGACTCCGGGACGATTTGCATTTCCAATCTTATCCAATACAAATGTGGATGATATGATGGTTAAGATGTTCGGCAGATTCCGTTGGGAACTTTGCAGATGTATACAGGGTATGCAGTGGAATGATGTAAAAGTCAAATCGCTTACATCAGAATATATGGATTATATTCAGTTCTATCGTAAGAATAGAGATCTGTCGGATGAAGCCCGTGAAAAAGTGAAATTGCAGATACAGAAAGGACGTAATAATTCACGTGAAATTTTCCTGATAGATTATGAGGCGTGGATCAAGAGTGAATCCAATGGTTCCATGAAGATGAATAAAGTTGCAAGAGAAATTGTTGCGACATACTGTCCTTTTGAAAAGACACTTCGTGAGAAATTGGGAGCACAGCGGCCATATGAAATTGCAATGGCAAGATTTGGACGTAATTCAATGAAAAAGAAACAGGAATTTGAACTCAGGATCAAAGCTGTTCAGAGGGAAACACCAGATGTACCCCAGGAGATCCTGGATACTTATCATTTCTATGCGGACTTATAAAAAAGCATACAAAAAGCGATTGCCAGAAACGACAATCGCTTTTGATGTTTATTAGTTCTCGCAGGTTTCGGATGGAGCCTGTGTATCCGATTCAGAAGAAATATTACTGTGTTGGTCCGAAGCTTTTTCATGAGATTCAGGAAGCACTATCGTTACTTTCTCAATACGGTTCTGAATGACTTCGGTAGCTGTCAGTATAATGCCGTCCTCTGTTGTGACCTTTTCCCCTTCAGAAGGAAAACGGTCGAGTAATTCAATGATAATACCGCCGATAGAATCAAAATCCTCAGAATCAAATTCTGTACCGATCGCATCGTTGATATCTGATAATTTCATACTTGCATCGACCAGATAAGTGCGTTCATTGACTTTCTGAATAAGATCTTCTTCATCTTCATCATATTCATCACGAATTTCACCAACAATTTCTTCAAGAAGGTCTTCCAGAGTTATCATTCCGACTGTGGCACCATATTCGTTCAGGACTAATGCCACATTGGCTGTAATGTTGCGCATTTCTAACAGCAGATCTGCGGTTTTCTTATATTCATATGTATAATAAGCTTCACGCATGATATCACGGATCTTAAATTGACGTTTATTTGAAACCAGAAGAAAATCTTTTACATTAATGATACCAATGATATTATCGCTGTCATTTTCAAAGACAGGAATACGTGTGTACATGGATTCTTTGAATAATGCAAGAAGTTCATTGTAATTGGCTTCTACATCGATCGTAGTCATATCGATTCGTGGAATCATGATATCTTTGGCTACGGAATCACTGAAATCAAATACATTATAGATCAGATTCTTCTCTTCCTGTTCGATCACACCATCTTCATGACTGACATCCACATAGGTCTTTAATTCTGTTTCTGTCATAGTTGCACGTTTGGAAGGATCAATATGCAGCAACTTTAAGAGAATGCTGGAAAGTTTATCAATGATAAAAATGACCGGTGTAAGTAGCTGCATCAGGAAATATATGATACCGGAATAAGCAAGGGCAAGATTTTCATTATTGTACATAGCCCATGTTTTGGGTACAATCTCGCCGAACAGAAGAATGAGGAGCGTTAATATACCTGTAGCAATTCCTACAACAGCATTGCCCCATATACGGATAACGAGAGAAGTCGTCAGAGAAGATGCACTGATATTAGCAATGTTGTTGCCTACCAGGATCGCACTGATCAGCTTATTCTTTTTATCCAGAATTTTCTGTAATGTAAAGACTTTTTTAGAGGGATTGTCTTCTGCCCATGAGCGAACCTTTACAGGGCTTAGCGTCGTAAGCGCCGTTTCGGCAGAAGAAAAGAATGCAGAAAGCATTAATAGAACAACAAGAATACAAAGTTGTATGACACCAGTGGTATCCAAAATATAAAACCTCCTTATGGTTAAAAAATAATAGTTTTATACTGCTAAATACCAAAACATGTTCTGAATTGGTGCAGTACACGCATAAATTATAGCAGTATTGTATCAGAAATACAATAAAGAAACTATAAAATATAGGGGGTATGGATCAATGAAATATGAAAGAATGCTTGCTTTGCTCAAATGTCTGTTAGGGGCGTATGTGATAACCGGGTTACTGCTGCTGGTTACTGCAGGGCTGCTTTATAAATTCAATTTAAGTGAAAAGGCAGTTGATATCGGTATCATTGTCATTTATGTTATTTCCTCACTGCTTGCAGGACTTTTTTATGCCAAGGGCGCATCAGGACGCAGATTTCTGTGGGGTATGGGTGCGGGAACGGCATATTTCCTTGTATTATGTGTTCTGTCCATGATTTTGGAACAGAACTATACTCCACTATCTAATTCCTGCATCACTACATTATTGATATGTCTGGGAAGTGGAATGCTGGGAGGCATGTTGGGATAAAAATATTTATAAAAGTACTTTTCGATATGAAAAATATATGCTATACTACATTAAGTATAAATTCAGTCGTTTAGACACACATTGATAGGAGGCTTTATTTATGAAGCATATTAAAACATTAAACACAAGAGATTACAAGGAATCCATGAAGAAGGGCGGCTGTGGCGAATGTCAGACATCCTGCCAGTCAGCTTGTAAGACATCCTGTACAGTAGGCAATCAGAGCTGCGAGCAGGTTAAATAAGTTCTGGGATAAAAGGATCGCAATAACGGATGAAATAAGCAGCGATGATGAGTCGCTGCTTATTGTGCGTAACTAAGGGATATCATTTACGCATATCTAATAGGAAAGGAAAGAAAAATTTTGATACATCAGTATAAAAATAACGGATTCAATATTGTGCTGGACGTGAACAGCGGGGCAGTTCATGTTGTTGATGATGTTGTTTATGACGTAATTGCCTATATGGATCAGAATCATATGGAGCAGGATGCCATTGACACAGCTATGACTAAGCTGGCAGCTTCCGGTATGGCTTATGAAGAGGATCAGGTCAGGGAAGCATTAGAAGAGATATACGAATTAAAGGATGCACAGATGCTCTTTACGGAAGATATCTATGAAAAGAGCATTGATGCTTTTAAGAATAGAGAGACTGTAGTGAAAGCTTTGTGCTTACATATTGCACATGATTGTAATCTGGCATGTAGATATTGCTTTGCAGAAGAAGGTGAATATCATGGAAGAAGAGCTCTTATGAGCTTCGAAGTAGGTAAAAAGGCACTGGATTTCCTGGTTGCTAATTCAGGAAGCAGAGTAAATCTGGAGGTAGATTTCTTTGGCGGAGAACCATTGATGAACTGGCAGGTTGTTAAGGATCTGGTCGCATATGGCAGAAGTCTTGAGGAACCCCACCATAAGAAATTCCGTTTTACATTGACTACCAATGGTGTACTGTTAAATGATGAAGTACTGGAATTTGCCAATAAGGAAATGTCCAATATTGTATTAAGTATTGATGGCAGAAAAGAAATACATGATATGATGCGTCCTTTCAGAGGAGGACAGGGAAGTTATGATATGATCGTTCCCAAGTTCCAGAAAGTCGCTGAGAGCCGTAATCAGATGAATTATTATGTGCGGGGAACTTTTACGCACCATAATCTTGATTTTGCAGCAGATGTCTGTCATCTGGCTGATCTGGGATTTAAACAGATATCCGTTGAGCCTGTTGTGGCAAAAGAGACAGACGAATATGCCCTGCGGGATGAAGATATTCCTCAGATTCTTGAAGAATATGATAAGCTTGCAGCAGAGATAATCAGACGTCATAAGGAAGGAAACGCATTCAATTTCTTCCATTTTATGATAGATTTACAGGGTGGACCATGCGTGTACAAACGTTTATCCGGATGTGGTTCTGGAACAGAGTATCTGGCAGTGACTCCGTGGGGAGATTTCTATCCTTGCCACCAGTTTGTTGGTAATGAGGATTTCCTGATGGGTAACGTGGATACAGGTATTGTAAATACCAAAGTACGCGATGAATTCAAATGCTGTAACGTATATTCCAAGGAAAAATGTAAGAAATGCTTCGCAAGATTTTATTGCAGCGGAGGATGCGCAGCAAACTCTTACAATTTCCATGGAAACATTAATGACGCATATGATCTGGGATGTGAATTACAGAGAAAACGTGTGGAATGTGCCATTATGATAAAGGCAGCGTTAGCAGCGGAAGAGGAAGCCTAGAGGCGGGGGTACCACCGACTAAGTAAAGGAGATATAGATAATGAAAAAGAGCAAAGCCATAATTACGTTAGTTGTAACATTGCTCGTCAGCATTGCTTTGGGGTATGTTGCGATCTGCGGTATCGGTACAGAGAAGGCCGGTGCGGCATCTGAAATCAAGCAGGGTCTGGACCTTGCCGGCGGTGTCAGCATTACTTATCAGGTAGTGGGAGATGAAGCTCCTTCTGATGAGGATATGAGTGATACTGTATATAAGCTGCAAAAAAGAGTAGAAACTTATAGTACAGAAGCATTGGTATATAAGGAAGGTACAGACAGAATCAATATTGAGATTCCAGGTGTATCTGATGCGGATGCGATTCTGGAAGATTTGGGCAGACCTGGTGCATTATATTTTATCGCACAGACTGATAGTGATGGAAATGCGAACTATACGTATACTGGTGAAGGTGCTACGGGTTATACACTGAATAAGACTATAGCAGAGTTACAGGAAAATGGAAGTATTGTATTGAGCGGTACAGATGTAGCATCTGCACAGGGAGGAGCTGCGCAGGATCAGCTTGGAAACAGTCAGTTTGTCGTTTCTCTGACATTTACAGAGGAAGGTACAAAGGCTTTCGCTGATGCAACAACCAAGGCATATGCCAGTGGGCAGAGCATCGGTATTTACTATGATCAGGATTTTATCAGTGTACCTCGTGTACAGGCTGCTATCACAGATGGTCAGGCACAGATCACAGGTATGGACAGTTACGAAGAGGCTGATAAACTGGCAAGCCAGATTCGTATTGGCGGTCTGAAACTGGAATTGGAAGAATTACGTTCTAATGTTGTAGGAGCACAGCTTGGTTCAGAAGCAGTTAAGACCAGTCTGGAAGCAGGTGCGATCGGTCTTGCTCTGGTCGTTATCTTTATGATCGCTGTATATCTGATTCCCGGACTTGCATCTTCAATCGCTCTGATCATTTATACGATCTTGGTTGTTTTGTGCCTGAATATGTTTGAAATTACTCTGACATTGCCCGGAATTGCAGGTATTATCCTGTCAATTGGTATGGCAGTTGATGCAAACGTTATTATTTTTGCACGTATCAGAGAGGAAATTGCTTCCGGTAAGACGGTTCGTTCCTCTATTGAGGTTGGATTTAAAAAAGCATTATCTGCTATTATTGATGGTAATGTGACAACGCTGATCGCAGCGCTGGTACTTGGTGTTAAAGGTTCGGGTACAGTCAAGGGATTTGCCCAGACACTTGCACTTGGTATTGTATTATCCATGTTTACTGCATTGGTAGTTACCAGAATGCTTATAAAATCTTTCTATACACTTGGATTAAAGGATGAGAAGTTTTATGGTGTGACCAGGGAAAGAAAGACAGTTGATTTCCTTGGCAGGAAGAAAATATTCTTCGCTATTTCACTTGTCATGATCATTGGTGGATTCGTATGCATGGGTATCAACAAAGGAACTACAGGTTCGGCCCTGAATTACAGCCTTGATTTCGTAGGTGGTACATCTACCAATGTAACATTTAATGAAGATATGGATATTTCTGAGTTAGATGCACAGGTAATACCTGTAATCGAGAAGATTACAAACGATGCCAATGTACAGGTTCAGAAGGTTGCGGGCGGCAATCAGGTCATCTTCAAGACCAGAACACTGGATATTGATGAAAGACAGGCATTAACAGAAGCTCTGGTAGAGAACTTCGGGGTAGATTCAGATTTGATCACTGCAGAAACAATCAGTTCAACAATCAGTTCTGAAATGAGAAGTGATGCTATTGTAGCTGTTATCATTGCAGCAATCTGCATGCTGTTATATATCTGGTTCAGATTTAAAGATCTCCGCTTTGCAACCAGTGCGGTTACAGCGTTGATCCATGATGTACTGGTAGTACTTGCATTCTACGCTTTAGCCAGAGTATCTGTAGGCAGCACTTTTATTGCATGTATGCTGACAATCGTTGGCTACTCTATCAATGCAACAATTGTTATCTTTGACCGTATCAGAGAGAACCTTGGAGTTATGAGCAAGAAAGACAGTCTGGAAGACCTCGTAAACAGAAGTATCAGTCAGACACTGTCAAGAAGTATCTTTACTTCTTTGACTACTTTCTTTATGGTAGCTGCATTATTTGTATTGGGAGTATCTTCTGTGCGTGAGTTTGCATTACCTCTGATGGTTGGTATTGTATGTGGTACCTATTCATCTGTATGCCTTACTGGTGCATTATGGTATGTACTGCGTACTAAGATCGGTGCTAAGAAGAATAAATAATGTGACGAATTGTACAGAATTAGCAATGCAACGCAGACCCGCTTTCGCTGCGTGAAAAACGTAGTGGTCACATAAAGCGTTATTGGAAGCTTGGCTTCCATACCGCTTAAGTGCCAACGTTTTTCAAGTGTCTGCTTATGCATTTGCTAAATCTGTACAATTCTGTAAGCTAAAAGGTGTTTCATAACTACACAATGATATACATGAGAGAAATAAGGCTGTCCGATATTGGGGACAGCCTGTTCTGTTATATGGAAGATAAGAGATTTGAAGGTAAATATATGTCATAATGAGTGTTAATGAGAGAATATGCTTGTATGCTTATCTCAAATGGTGAATGACGAAATCGTCGATTAAGCAAAGGAAAGGGAGTGATATAAAAATTATGAAAATGCGATGGAATGGTTTAACCTCATCTGATTTGAAATGGATAGCTATAATATCTATGCTGGTGGATCACTTTGCTGTGGCAATCTATGTAAATACAATGAATTACCAGTTTGATATATATCAAATTATGCGTGGAATTGGACGGATTGCGTTTCCCATTTACTGTTTTCTGCTGGTAGAAGGATTTTACCATACTCATGATGTGAAGAGATACATCAGCAGATGCTTTCTTTTTGCAATGATTTCAGAGGTGCCGTTTGACCTGGCTATACATGGAACCTGGTTTTATCCGGAAGGACAAAATGTATTTTTCACATTGGCGATAGGACTGTGTACCCTATATGCGATATGTGCCTGTGAGCGAAGGGGTATGAGTATCATTTCATCGGCGTTATGTGTTCCTATAGGAGCAGGCGCAGCGCAGTTCCTTGAAACAGATTATCACTATATGGGTGTATTGTGTATTGTATTATTCTACTATCTGAGCAGATTTGATAAAGCGCCGCGGACTATTATCGGAGCGGTTGCAGTGGGTATTGTAGAATCCAAGGCAGCTATAGCATTTCTTCCAATATATCTGTATAATGGAGAAAGAGGAATGAAACTGAAATATTTCTTCTATTGGATATATCCGGTGCATCTGCTGGTATTGGGGTTGATCAGGGTAATATGGTATTAAAAACACGATTATTGTAAGCTGCTTTAAAGTAACAATGAACCCGGAAAGGAAAACACTACATGGCACTTGAGAATAAGTTGGGGATTACTGATTCTGCCCAGTTAGCACGTGAAGAAGAGAAAATCAGTAAGGCGAAGGCAAAGGAATTATTTGAATCTGGTATTTTGGATTCTTTACAGCCTGGAACATATATAACACTTGCCAGGATTCATGAATTTTTGTTTGACGAAATATATGATTTTGCAGGCAAAATGCGAACTGTAAACATTGCAAAAGGAAATTTCCGTTTTGCACCGCTGATGTACTTGCAGGTATCTCTTGAAAATATAGATAAAATGCCACAATCTTCATATGATGAAATCATAGAAAAGTATGTGGAATTGAATATTGCACATCCTTTCAGAGAAGGGAATGGGCGCAGTATGCGTATCTGGTTGGATTTGATTCTAAAGAAAGAACTTCATCAAGTCATTGACTGGAGCAAGGTAGACAAAGAAGATTATCTGCTTGCCATGGAGCGCAGCCCAATCAGAGATATTGAAATAAAGCACGTATTAAAACAGGCATTGACTGATGAAATTAATAGCAGGGAAATCTATATGAAGGGTATTGATACCAGCTATTATTATGAGGGATATGTCACATATAAAACAGAAGAATTGTAATAGGATAGGCGCAGGGTGATACCTGCGCCTACATCTTATGTTACGGTTCTAATTAAAAATAAAATAATAATACTATTTCAAAACAACTTTATTTGTTATGGTTTTGTGTATTTATATTATCATCCTTT
>CAYRAW010000036.1:0-16999 GCA_964422225.1 uncultured Roseburia sp. | reverse complement strand
ACATCTCTTTTGAACAGAGTGTTGATGTATTAGAGAAAATCTATCCTGGAAAGGGCAGAGAATATGCGACTAAGATCAAGGATGCAACCATTGCCTTATACAAGAAATGTGCAGAGTATGCATTAAGCAAGGGCATCATCATTGCAGATACCAAGTTCGAATTTGGTCTTGATGAGAATGGCAATGTAGTTCTTGGTGATGAGATGCTGACTCCTGACAGCTCCAGATTCTGGCCATTAGAAGGTTATGAAGCCGGTAAGGGACAGCCTTCTTTTGATAAGCAGTATGTAAGAGACTGGTTAAAGGCTAATCCGGATAATGATTACCTTCTTCCCGATGAAGTTGTAGACAAGACCGTTGCTAAATATAAAGAAGCATTTGCATTATTAACGGGCAAGGAATTCAACTAAAAGCACACGGAAAGGTAAGTATCAATGGATAATGAGAAAGTATTAGTTTCTTCTACGTGGGACGACGAATTGCACGAAGAATGTGGTGTATTCGGCATCTATGATCTTGATGGCAAGGATGTTGCTTCCACAATATATTATGGATTGTTCGCTCTCCAGCACAGAGGACAGGAGAGTTGTGGTATTGCTGTCAGTGAGACTAGCGGTCCAAAAGGCAAAGTAACCTCTTATAAAGGCATGGGACTGGTCAATGAGGTGTTTACACCGGATAATCTGGAAGCTCTGCATGGTGATATCGGTGTAGGGCATACCAGATATTCTACAGCAGGCGCTTCTACCCGTGAGAATGCACAGCCGCTGGTACTTAACTATGTAAAAGGTACTTTAGCACTGGCACACAATGGTAACCTGATCAATGCAGCAGAACTTCGCAGAGATCTGGAATATACCGGTGCTATTTTCCAGACAACGATAGACTCTGAAGTTATTGCATACCATATAGCCAGAGAAAGATTGAATTCCAAGACAGCAGAAGAAGCAGTGAATCGTGCCTGTCTTAAGATCAAGGGTGCATATGCATTGGTAGTTATGAGCCCCCGTAAGCTGATGGGCGCAAGAGATCCCTACGGTTTTAAACCACTTTGTATTGGAAAACGTGATAATGCCTATATTTTGGCATCTGAGACTTGTGCATTAGATACGATCGGAGCAGAATTTGTACGTGATGTATTACCGGGTGAGACAGTCACGATCACACCTGAAAATGGCATTGTATCAGATATGTCCAGAGCATTGCCAAAGGAGAAACATGCGAGATGTATCTTCGAATACATCTATTTTGCAAGACCAGACAGTCATATTGATGGTATCAGTGTATATTCTTCCAGAATCAAGGCAGGACGTTTCCTTGCTATGGATTCACCGGTGGATGCTGATCTGGTAGTCGGTGTTCCTGAATCGGGTAATGCGGCAGCATTGGGATATTCCCTGCAGTCCGGTATTCCTTACGGAACAGCTTTTGTTAAGAACAGCTATGTAGGCAGAACCTTCATCAAGCCGAAACAGAGCAGTAGAGAGTCCAGTGTGCGTGTAAAATTAAATGTGCTCAAAGAAGCAGTAAATGGCAAACGCATCATCATGATCGATGACTCTATTGTACGTGGCACAACTTCTGACAGAATTGTTAAGATGCTTAGAGATGCAGGCGCTAAAGAAGTTCATGTACGAATCAGTTCCCCACCATTTTTGTGGCCTTGCTACTTTGGTACGGATGTTCCTGCCAGAGAACAGTTGATCGCATATAATCGCACGATTGAGGATATTCGCCAGATCATTGGAGCAGATTCGTTGGGATATCTTGAAATTGACCGTTTAAGCGAGATGGTAGACGGACTTGATATTTGTAAGGGGTGCTTTACGGGTAAATACCCATTGGAACCACCCAAGGAAGATATCAGAGGAGAATACGACAAATAAATCAGGCGTGTATAAAGTAAGTGATGGATTGTGCAGCATTTAACAATGCAGCACAATTCTGTATCTGAAACCAATATCCAAAATAATAAGTAGAAATGAGGATCTATATATGAGTACAGACAGATATACAAGTCCGTTGTCTGAGCGTTATGCCAGCAAGGAAATGCAGTACATCTTTTCACAGGATATGAAATTCACTACATGGAGAAAACTCTGGATCGCATTGGCTGAGACAGAGATGGAGTTAGGACTTTCCGAGAATGGCAAGCCTGTTATTACACAGGAACAGATCGATGAACTCAAGGCTCATGTCAACGACATCAATTATGATGTAGCCAGAGAACGTGAGAAACAGGTTCGCCATGATGTTATGAGCCATGTCTATGCATATGGACAGCAGTGCCCCAAGGCAGCAGGAATCATCCATCTGGGTGCAACTTCCTGTTATGTAGGTGATAATACAGATATTATCGTGATGCATGAGGCATTGAAGCTGGTACATAAGAAACTTGTGAATGTAATTGCAGAACTTGCTTCTTTTGCAGATAAATATAAGAATCTTCCAACACTTGCATTTACCCATTTCCAGCCTGCACAGCCTACTACAGTAGGAAAACGCGCAACACTCTGGACACAGGAATTCTTAATGGATCTGGAAGATCTTGAGTATGTAATGAACAGCCTGAAGCTTTTGGGATCTAAGGGTACAACAGGTACACAGGCAAGTTTCCTTGAACTGTTTGACGGTGATCAGGAGACAATCGACAAGATCGATCCGATGATCGCAGCTAAGATGGGATTTAAGGAATGCTATGCTGTATCCGGACAGACCTACTCCCGTAAGGTAGACACCAGAGTTGCAAATATCCTGGCAGGAATTGCAGCAAGTGCTCATAAGATGTCTAATGATATTCGCCTGTTGCAGCATTTGAAGGAAGTAGAAGAACCATTTGAAAAGAGCCAGATCGGTTCCTCAGCAATGGCTTATAAGCGTAATCCTATGAGAAGCGAACGTATCGCATCTCTTTCCAGATATGTTATGATCGATGCATTGAATCCTGCCATTACATCCGCTACGCAGTGGTTCGAGAGAACCCTGGATGATTCTGCAAACAAGAGACTTTCTATTCCGGAAGGTTTCCTTGCAATTGATGGAATCCTTGATCTGTGTCTGAACGTAGTAGATGGACTGGTCGTATATGACAAGGTTATTACGAAACACATGATGGCAGAACTTCCGTTCATGGCAACAGAGAATATCATGATGGATGCAGTAAAGAACGGCGGTAACCGTCAGGAATTACATGAGAAGATCAGAACTCTTTCCATGGAAGCAGGCAAGAATGTTAAGCAGGAAGGTAAAGATAACAATCTTCTGGAACTGATCGCAGCAGATCCGGAATTCAACCTGACACTGGAAGAATTGCAGGCTACCATGGAACCTGCCAAGTATGTAGGCAGAGCACCGATTCAGGTAGAGAAGTTCCTTGCAGATGTAGTACAGCCAGTGCTTGATGCCAATAAGGCAGAACTTGGCGTAAAGGCTGAGATCAACGTATAAATTCCATAATTTTATACTGACTTTAGAAAGTGGTGGGGAACTGCCACTTTTTTGGATTCTAGGGACGCCGCCGGACGTGGCAGTCTGGTGTATTTGCCACGTACATGATGTAAGTGCTTCTAAGAACTTCGTCTCAAATGCTTGGAATGCAAGTCAGACACAGAACTCGCCCCTTCGTGGCTCAGACATGCTGTGTCTGACTCGCAAGCATTTGTTCCTTGTTCCAAGGAGCACTAAACATCATTCCCTAAGCTGCATACACCAAATTGCCACGTCCGGCGGCTGCCTAAAGCAAGTCAAGAAAGGGCAGCGTTACAGCGGCTTACTGAAGTAAGCGCTGTTGAATACTGCGCTTATTTTCTCGTTGTGCATACTATGTATGCACTGTGAAAATGTCATTGTATATCAAAAATCTATCTCAGAATATTTCATTTTGAAGAGTTTGAGAGTACATATAATAAAACAGAGGAGGAACGGTATTATGAATATAACGGTATATCTTGGTGCGAGTGAGGGCAATGATCCGAAACTGGCGCAGGCGGTGCAGGAACTTGGTACTTGGATTGGAACAAGTGGAAACGCACTGATATATGGTGGATCAGAGAGTGGTTTGATGGGAAAACTGGCGAAAAGTGTGCTGGCAGCAGGAGGCAAGGTTACAGGGGTAGAACCACAGTTTTTTATTGATGCAGGCTATGAATATAATGAAATTACCGAATTGATTGTAACGAAAGATATGACGGAACGCAAAACGAAAATGATTGAGCTTGGTGATGCATTTATTGCGTTTCCCGGGGGAACAGGGACACTTGAGGAGATTACAGAAGTTATGTCAAAGGTATCCTTGAAACATTTAGATGCACCGTGTATTCTGTACAACCTGAATGGATATTATGACAGTCTCAAGGAACTGCTTACTCACATGATAGAGACAGGACTTTCCTCGAAAGAAAGGCAGGAAGGTATTTACTTTGCAGATACATTGGAGGACATTAAACTTTGCATTTATCCGGAATGAAAAGGAGATGAGATGTATGGAGCTTTCAAAACTATCCACTAAATACAAGGTGCGAAGATTAGATAAGGAGGACGTGGATATCATCTATAATATGAGTTATCCTAATGCAATTTTTTATCAATATCATCCACCTGTTGTTACAAGAGAAAGTATATTGAAGGACATGGAGGCATTGCCGCCGGAAAAAAGTAAGGAAGATAAGTTATATCTGGGCTTCTTTGAAAAAGAAACATTGGTAGCTGTTATGGACCTTATTTTGAAATATCCAGAGGAAGAAACGGCATATATCGGATTGTTTATGACAGATATAAAGTATCAAAATAAGGGGATTGGTTCATATATCATAGAAGAAGTATCTAAGCAGTTAAAACTTTGTGGGTATTTAAAAGTGAGACTTGGCGTTGATAAGGGAAATCCTCAAAGTTTTGCTTTTTGGACAAAGAATCAGTTTACGATAGTAGCAGAAAAAGAGTACATTATCATGGAGAAAAACCTGTGAATTGAAGTGTGCGGATAAATTATAGAATTTATATATAATCTAAACTTATATCATCCATAACAAATATTGATTTTACTTATGAATCAAAAAGGAATATCATAATAAAGTAAGAGCGGGTATATCCCCTCATTGTGTATAAATATGTAAATAGGTAATTGTAAAATATAAAATTACGGATACAGAATTGCACAGATTCAGCAGATGCTTAAGCAGGCACTCTGCAGCCGTCGGTATTTAGTGTGCAAAGCCGTAGGCGCATGCGCACTTATGTACCGCTACGAGCTGCAGCGTAGCGGGAGCGGGCCTGTGTTGCATTGCTGAATCTGTAAAATTCGTCCCATTCTGTATACAATACCTGATAAAGAGTAAAATAAACCGGAGGAATGTAATATGGTAAGAGCAGTTGTAGGCGCTAACTGGGGTGACGAAGGCAAAGGTAAAATTACTGACATGCTTGCAAAGGAAGCAGATATAATCATCCGTTTTCAGGGTGGAGCAAATGCGGGACACACGATTGTAAACAATTATGGTAAGTTTGCACTGCATACCTTACCATCCGGTGTTTTCTATAATCACACCACCAGCATCATCGGCAACGGCGTGGCATTAAATATTCCTGTCCTGATGAAAGAAATAAAATCCATTACAGACAGAAACGTGCCAATGCCTAAGATTCTCGTATCTGACAGGGCACAGATGGTAATGCCATACCATATCCTGTTCGACCAGTATGAAGAAGAACGTCTTGGAGGTAAGTCCTTTGGCTCTACCAAGTCAGGAATTGCTCCTTTTTATTCAGATAAATATGCAAAGATCGGCTTCCAGGTAAGTGAACTTTTTGATGATGATCTTTTAAAAGAGAAAGTGGTAAGAGTATGTGAGCAGAAGAATGTAATCTTGGAACATCTGTATCATAAGCCTGCTATCAATCCTGACGAATTATTAGAAACACTGCATGAATATAAAGAAATGATCGCTCCTTTCGTATGTGATGTATCTGCATATCTGGATGAAGCGATCAAAGAAGGCAAGAATATCCTGTTAGAGGGTCAGCTTGGTACATTGAAAGATCCAGACCACGGTATTTATCCAATGGTAACATCTTCTTCCACATTGGCTGCATATGGTGCCATCGGAGCAGGTATCCCTCCTTATGAGATCAAGGAGATCTACACTGTATGTAAGGCTTATTCATCAGCAGTAGGAGCAGGTGCTTTCGTATCGGAGATCTTTGGGGATGAAGCAGATGAACTGAGAAGACGTGGTGGTGACGGTGGTGAGTTCGGTGCTACAACAGGACGTCCCAGAAGAATGGGCTGGTTCGACTGCGTTGCTTCCAAGTATGGCTGCCGTCTGCAGGGTACTACAGATGTATGCTTTACGGTATTGGATGTACTTGGTTATCTTGATGAGATTCCTGTATGTACAGGTTATGAGATCGATGGCGAAGTTACGACACAGTTCCCTGTAACTTGTAAACTTGAAAAGGCTAAACCAGTGCTTACTAAATTACCCGGCTGGAAGAGTGATATCCGTGGTATCAGAACATATGAAGAACTTCCTGAGAATTGCCGTAAGTATATCGAATTCATCGAGGGACAGATTGGTTATCCTATTACAATGGTTAGTAATGGACCATCCAGAGATGACATTATTTATAGAAAAAGCCCATTAAAGAAATAAAATTCTACTTGCAATATAATATGAAAATTAGTAACATAATTTTTGCTTACGAAGGACCAATGGCGGTTAGTAATGCTATTGGTTTTTTTATGCATAAACATAAAAAATTATACGAAAAATATATTTGGTATATTTTCTTGTTTTTTTTTGTGTACTATGTTATCATATCTAAGTAATTAGGCCATGTTTTTGTAATATGTGTCGAGTTCAAAGGAGGAAAAATTTTTATGAAGAAGAAAGCATTATCACTTGTTCTTGCTTCAGCTATGGTTGCATCTTTAGCAGGATGTGGCAGCAGCTCAGCAGAGACAGAGACACCATCTGCAGCGGAGACTTCCACGACAGAGGCAGCTGCAACAACAGAAGCTGCAACAACAGAGGCAGTAACAACAGAAGTTGCAGCTACAACAGATAACTCCGATAAGAAAATCGCTATGATCACAGACTCCGGAGATATCACAGATGAATCCTTCAACCAGATTACATGGGAAACATGTGTAGCTTATGGTGAGGCTAACGGAATTGAAACACAGTATTATAAACCGGCAGAAGATACAGATGAAGAGAGAATCAATTCTGTAGATTTAGCAGTTGCAGAAGGCGCAACAGTAGTTGTTATGCCTGGTTACTTATTTGGATCTGCAATTGCTGAAGAACAGAATCTGTATCCGGATGTTACATTTATCGCAGTTGATGTTACAGAAGGCGATATTGTAAATCTTGCAGGTGAGAATGTTGCACTTGGCGACAACGTATATATCTGTTCTTTCCAGGAAGAGCAGGCAGGTTACTTAGCAGGTTATGCAGCAGTTAAAGATGGCTATACAAGCCTTGGATTCCTTGGCGGTATCGCAGTTCCTGCAGTTATCCGTTATGGTTTCGGTTATATTCAGGGTATCAATGCGGCAGCTGAAGAAATGGGCGTTGATGTAGACGTTAAGTACTACTATGGCGGACAGTTCTATGGCGATGATGCGATCACAGCTCGTATGGAAGGCTGGTATGCAGACGGAACACAGGTTGTATTTGCTTGCGGCGGCGGTATCTATACATCAGCAGTAGATGCAGCAGCACAGTACGATGGCAAGGTTATCGGTGTAGACGTAGACCAGTTCCCTAAGATCGGTGATGCTTGTATCACATCTGCTATGAAGGGTCTTGGCTCAGCAGTAGAAGCAGCACTTGATGCTTACACATCAGGTAACTGGGCTTCTATCGGTGGCAAGTCTGAACAGCTTGGTCTGACACAGGGTGATTACCTTGGACTTCCTACAGATGATGCATCTTGGGGATTCAAGACATTTACTAAGGACGAATATGATACAGTATTAAACGGTATTAAAGATGGTTCTATCACAGTATCTAACGATACAGAGAATCAGCCTGAAGTTGGTTCTCATGTAACTGTTACATATGTAGAGTAATTTTGAACTTTTTAAAAAGGGGTGGAGAACTTATTCTCTTCCCCTTTTTTTTAAAGCTGTTAGATGTTATACTAAAGTATAAACAAATGTGTAAACCGTGAACGGGTTAGAAACTGTGAAGCGTACCCGGTTTCTGAATAGTTACAAAATAGGAAAAGGAAAATGGACCATGGAGAATGATTACATTATTGAGATGTTAAACATCACAAAAGAATTTCCTGGAATCAAGGCTAATGATAATATTACCTTGCAGCTGAAAAGAGGAGAAATTCATGCTCTTTTAGGAGAGAACGGAGCCGGAAAGTCTACTCTGATGAGTATCTTATTCGGACTTTATCAGCCTACCTCCGGAACAATTAAGAAGGATGGTAAGGAAGTACATATCAATACTCCAAATGATGCAAATGATTTGAATATTGGTATGGTACATCAGCATTTTAAGCTGGTAGAATGTTTTTCTGTATTAGATAATATTATCCTTGGTGTTGAGCCTACAAAGGGAATGTTTCTGGAGAAAAAGGGAGCTCGCCAGAGAGTCATGGAATTAAGTGATAAATATGGACTTATGGTAGATCCGGACGCTCTTGTTTCTGATATTACAGTAGGTATGCAGCAGAGAACTGAAATTCTGAAGATGTTATATCGTGATAATGAAGTCCTGATCTTTGACGAGCCTACAGCAGTTCTGACTCCTCAGGAAATCGAAGAATTGATGAAGATCATGAAGAATCTTGCAAAAGAAGGCAAGTCTATTCTGTTTATTACTCATAAGTTGAATGAAATTATGGAAGTAGCAGATCGCTGTACAATTCTTCGCAAAGGTAAATATGTAGGTACTGTAAATGTAAAGGATACTACCAAAGAAGAACTTTCCAAGATGATGGTAGGAAGAAATGTTAATTTTTCAGTGGATAAGAAGCCTTCCAAACCCGGAGAAACAGTTCTGAAGGTAGAACATATGACAGTACCCAGTAAGGCACATTCCAATAATGCAGTTAAGGATATTTCCTTTAATGTCCGCCGCGGTGAGATTGTATGTATTGCAGGTATTGATGGAAACGGTCAGAGTGAATTTGTACAGGGACTTACAGGACTTGAGAAGATCATAGGGGGAAAAATTGTCTTTAAAGGACAGGATATTACCAAGGCATCTATTCGTGAACGTTCTAAAATGGGCATGAGCCATATTCCGGAAGACAGACATAAGCATGGTCTTGTCCTTGATTATTCACTGGAGCAGAATATGGTGTTGCAGAGATATTTCGAGCCAGACTTTCAGAAAGGCGGATTTATCAAGAGCAAAGAAGTGCGCAGATATGCAGATAAGTTGATCCAACAGTATGATGTAAGAAGTGGACAGGGACCAATTACCATAACCAGAAGTATGTCAGGTGGTAATCAGCAGAAAGCGATCATTGCAAGGGAGATTGACAAAGATCCGGATCTTCTGGTAGCGGTACAGCCGACCAGAGGTCTTGACGTAGGGGCGATTGAATATATCCACAGCCAGTTGGTAGCGCAGCGTGATAAGGGAAAGGCAGTATTGCTGGTTTCACTGGAACTGGACGAAGTAATGGATGTTTCAGACCGTATTTTGGTTATGTATGAAGGTGAACTGGTAGGACAGCTTGATCCGAAACAGATTACCGTAGAGGAATTAGGACTTTATATGGCAGGTGCCAAAAAAGAAGCAGTCCCGGCAGAAGTCTAGCAGATACATTAAGTAGACATCATTGAAAGAAAGGTATGGTTATCAACATGAACGAAAAGAAAAAAGATGTCCTCCTGTCCATCGGTGCTTCACTTGTTTGTATCGTGATTGGACTTTTAGTTGGATTGATTATTTTGTTATGTATTAATTCTGAAAATGCGATAGATGGCTTTGTACGAATTGTAAAAGGTGGCTTTTATCTGGCACCCAAGGGAGTAGGCAGTGAGATCACACAGGCAGCTCCGCTGATCATGACAGGTCTTTCCGTTGCTTTTGCATTTAAGACAGGTTTATTTAATATCGGTGCTGCAGGTCAGTATACAGTAGGTGTATTTGGCGCTTTATATTTTGCTATTATTCTTCATATGCCATGGTATGTGTGTTTACTGGCAGCTATGGTATGCGGTGCTATCTGGGGAGCTGTTCCCGGTTTCTTCAAGGCATATTTTAACGTAAATGAAGTTATTACTTCTATTATGTTTAACTGGATCGGATTATATCTGGTAAATGAACTGATGTACAGCACAGTAAAGGGCATGTACGATCAGAAAACTACCAGAACTTATAAGCTCAGTTCTGTATCTCCTGAATCCTTAATCCCTAATATGGGATTGAATACAATATTTAAGACCAATTCAACAACAATTGCAATCTTTATCGCAATTATCATTGCAATTATTATGTATATTGTTTTGAATAAGACAACATTTGGTTATGAATTGAAGGCATGTGGTTTCAACAAGGACGCAGCCAAGTATGCAGGTATCAATGAAAAAAGAAATATAGTATTGTCTATGACAATCTCTGGAGCACTTGCAGGAATTGGTGCAGGACTTTACTATTTATCAGGTGGTTCAGAATGGAATCCACAGGTGGCAACAGCACTTCCTGCGATTGGATTTAATGGTATTCCTGTAGCATTGCTGGCGTTGAGCAATCCTATTGGAGTTGTATTTGCAGCTATCTTTGTTGCGCATATTTCTGTTGGTGGTGCATACCTTCCAACCAAATATTTCCAGCCTGAAATTGCAGACTTTATAGTAGCGGTTATTATTTATCTTTGTGCATTTGTTATGCTGTTCAAGGGTATCGCAACGAATATGATCCAGAAGAAGAAGCAGAAAGCTGAGCATGCAGGAAAGGAGGAGAAGTAATTATGTTTTTATTATTAAAATTCACATTACTTTATGCAGTAGTCCTGATGCTGGTAGCTTTAGGCGGTATGTTTTCAGAACGAAGCGGTGTTATTAATATCGCTTTGGAAGGTATTATGGCAATCGGTGGATTGGCAGGCGTATTTGTACTTTCTCTGTGTGGAGGTAAGATGCCGGCACCAGCGCTTGTAGCAGTATCTATTCTGGTAAGTGCAGTAGCGGGTATGATTTATTCTTTATTATTGGGCTTTTCTGCCATTACATTAAAAGCAGATCAGACCATCGGTGGTACCGCTTTAAATATGATGGCAACAGCAATTGCAGTTGTCATTACCAAAGCATTTAATAACTCCACAGAGGCAGGAAGTGGAGCGTCTTCAGCTAAATTAACCTATGACAATTCAGCATTTATTTATAGGATCGGGCCTTTGACGATTAACATCTTCCTGATCATTGGTATCATTATTCTGATATGTGCGGCTGTATTTTTATTCAAAACGAAATGGGGTCTTCGCCTTCGCTCCTGTGGAGAACATCCTCAGGCAGCCGACTCTGTTGGTATCAATGTATATCAGTGGAGATATATTGGCGTTATGATCTCCGGCGCATTAGGCGGTCTTGGTGGATTTGCCTATATTGTTCCTTCTGTTACTACCTGGAACTTTGAAGTTGGTGTTGCAGGTGCAGGTTTCCTTGCACTGGCAGTTATGATTTTTGGGCAGTGGAAGCCATACAGAATCGCTGCAGCTGCAGTATTCTTTGCAGTATTCCGTTCACTGGCGAATATCGCTGATTCTACTGCATTGTCACACCTTGGATTATCCAAGAATATCTACAGCATGATGCCATTTATCGCATCTATGATCATTCTTGCATTTACCTCCAAGAATTCACAGGCACCTAAGGCAGAAGGTATTCCATATGATAAGGGTGCTAGATAAATGCAGCTTAATCACAGTTTAGAAGTATACAGAGTATTTTATACAGTAGCAAAATGCAGAAGCATAACGCTTGCTGCCAATGAACTGGCAATTTCCCAACCCGCAGTCAGTCAGTCGATCAAACAGTTAGAGGAGTCTTTAGAGACGAAGCTGTTTACCAGAACTTCCAGAGGAGTCAGGCTGACAGGAGAGGGAGAATTGCTCTACTCCTATGTTTCCAAGGGCTATGAGCAGATAGTCCTTGGAGAACAGAAACTCATGCAGATGAAGAATCTGGAACTTGGAGAGATACGAATTGGTGCAAGTGATATGACTCTGCAATTTTTTTTGCTGCCATATCTGGAACAGTTCCACGAACAGTATCCGGCGATCAAAGTCGGTGTTACCAATGGACCTACCCCGGAGACACTGTCCAATCTGGAAGAAGGCAGGATTGATTTTGGAGTAGTAAGTACGCCTTTTACAGCGAAAGAAATGATCGAGAAGATTCCAGTCAGGGAAATTGAAGATATCTTTGTAGCGGGCAGGCGGTTTATTCCTTATAAGAACAGGATGCTGGATTTCTCGCAGCTAGAGGAACTGCCCCTGATTTTTCTGGAAAGAAATACTTCCAGCAGAACTTATATGGAGCAGTTTCTGGCAGCCAATCATGTATCACTGAATCCTGAATTTGAACTTGCAACCAGCGAGATGATCGTACAGTTTGCATTGCGCAATCTTGGAGTAGGATGTGTTGTCAAAGATTTTGCCAGAGAACATATTGAGGCGGGAACATTGTTTGAACTCAGATTTAATAAGATGATACCGAAGAGACAGTTCTGCATTGTGCGCAATCAGAAAAACCCGCTGTCAGTGGCAGCGGGCAGATTGCTTGAGATCATTTACGGGAATTCTCCATGGCTTGCGTGATTTCTTCCTCTGTGAATCCCTGAGATTCCTTGTGTTCAGGAACAATAGGAGAATGGGTATTACTGTCAGGAAAAAATTCAGCCATTGTATGTTTGCCTTTTATTCTTCCATAACACAGGATAAAAAGCCATGCAAGAATGGGGATGGCAATGATGCAAAAGAACAGTGCAAAAAACAGATTACGTGAATCAGCCGTAGTAGTAAAAGCTGATACAATAAAAGCAATGATCAAAACAGCAATAGCAACCAGAGCCACAATTGCCGCTATTTGTTTCGGGTTTTTCTTCATTATGGAATATCCTCCTTGTTTTGTTATGTCTATTATAGAGTGAGCTGTAATGAAAAGCAAGAGAATGTAACCTTTGACTTTCCAGTGTTTTTAGTATATACTACAGTCATATGGCGGACAGGCATAATAAGCCGTAATGAAAGGATGTATAATCATGGCAAAGGAAAAGACTTTATTAGACCAGTGGAGAGCAATGGCTTATGATGAGCAGGCAGATAAGGCAAGCCTTCAGAAGCTTTGGATTGCATATTTTCAGAAAGAAAAAGAAATCTATCAGCAGCTTTTAAAGAATCCTGATGAAGAAGTAAAGGGAACAGTAAAAGAGCTTGCAGACAAATATAGCGTAGACATCATGACAATGACAGGATTTCTGGATGGTATCAATGACAGCTTAAAGGCTGCTAATCCGATCGAAGAGATGGGTGAGGATACAGAAGTAAGTCTTGCATTTGACAAGGAATTACTTTATAAGAATATGGTTGCTGCAGAAGCAGACTGGCTTTACAATCTGGAAGAGTGGAACACTATTTTTGATGAAAATAAGAAGAAGGAGCTTTACAAAGAGCAGAAGTCTTCAACAACAGTAGTAAAACCTACTAAGATCTACCCTAACGATCCTTGTCCTTGCGGAAGCGGCAAGAAGTATAAGAAGTGTTGCGGTAAGAATGCATAAGAGCTTATATGCATCCCTTACGTTGTGAAACGTAAGGGATTTTTTTATACATGCCTGATTTTTAACAATGTATGAAAATGGAGGAAAATGATGAAAATAACATTGAAGGATGGCTCTATTAAGGAGTATGGCGAAGCAAAAACAGTATATGAAATTGCTTTGGATATCAGTGGAGGGCTTGCAAGAGTAGCCTGTGCAGGTGAAGTAAATGGCAAAATTGTGGATTTAAGAACAGAATTAAATGAAGATTGTGAATTAAATATTGTAACGGCAAATGATCCGGAGGGCTTAAAAGTAATCCGCCACACCGCATCCCATGTATTGGCACAGGCAGTGAAGAGATTATTCCCTGATGCCAAAATCACAATCGGGCCTGCTATTGATGAAGGTTTTTATTATGACTTTGATGCAGAACCTTTCTCAAGAGAGGATTTGGACAAACTTGAAGCAGAGATGAAAAAGATCATCAAAGAAGGTCATGAACTGAAGAGATTCACGCTTCCAAGGGAAGAGGCGATTCAATTCATGCAGGAGAAGGGTGAACCATATAAGGTAGAGTTGATTGAAGATTTGCCGGATGGTGAAGAGATATCCTTCTATGATCAGGGAGAATTTGTAGATCTGTGTGCAGGTCCACACTTAATGACTACAAAAGGAATCAAGGCATTCAAACTGATTTCTTCCTCTATGGCTTACTGGAGAGGCGATTCCAACAAGGCTCGTCTGCAGAGAATTTATGGTACTGCTTTTAATAAAAAAGAAGAACTGACAGAATATCTTGAAAGATTAGAAGATGCGAAACGCCGCGATCATAATAAACTTGGCCGTGAAATGGGATTATTTACCACGGTTGATGTAATTGGTCAGGGGCTTCCCCTTTTTACCCCTAAGGGAACCAGAATGATCATGAAATTACAAAGATGGATTGAGGATCTGGAAGATAATGACTGGGGATATGTTCGTACCAGAACACCTCTGATGGCAAAATCTGATCTGTATAAGATTTCCGGACACTGGGATCATTATAAGGATGGTATGTTTGTTTTAGGCGATGAAGAAGTAGATAAGGAAGTGTTTGCCCTGCGTCCTATGACATGTCCTTTCCAGTATTATGTATACAAGAATGAACAGCATTCTTACAGAGATCTGCCTTATCGTATGAGTGAGACATCCACTCTGTTTCGCAGTGAAGATTCCGGTGAGATGCATGGTCTGACCCGTGTACGTCAGTTCACAATATCTGAGGCACACCTTGTAATTCGTCCTGATCAGGCGGAGGAAGAGTTGAAACGTTGTTTTGACTTGTCATATTATGTATTGTCTACATTGGGATTGCAGAATGATGTAACATTCCGCCTGTCCAAGTGGGACCCTGCAAATAAGGCAAAATACCTTGGAGATGAGGATTATTGGAACAGAACACAGGAAGCACTCCGGGAGGTATTACGTGAAAAAGGCGTTCCGTTTGTAGAGGCAGATGGAGAAGCTGCATTCTACGGACCTAAGATCGATATTCAGGCTAAGAATGTATATGGGAAGGAAGATACCATGATCACGATCCAGCTTGACTGTGCGATTGCTGAGAATTTTGATATGTATTATATTGATCAGAATGGAGATAAGAAGCGTCCTTATATCATTCACAGAACATCCCTTGGATGCTATGAGAGAACTCTTGCATGGCTGATCGAGAAATACGCAGGTAAATTCCCAACATGGTTATGTCCTGAACAGGTTCGTGTATTGCCTATTTCTGACAAATATGAGGCATATGCCAATGAAGTATTAAAAGAGTTAAAGGCCAATGGAATCGATGCTACAGCAGATAACCGTTCTGAGAAGATCGGGTTTAAGATTCGTGAAGCCAGACTTGCGAAACTTCCCTATATGTTAGTTGTAGGACAGCAGGAAGAGGCGGACAGACTTGTATCTGTCAGAAGCCGCTTTGCGGGAGATGAGGGACAAAAGGGTCTCAAAGAGTTTATTGCTGACATTACAGAAGAAATCCATACAAAGAAGATCAGGGAAGAACTTCCACAGGAAGAAAAGTAGTAGCCAATGTATAGCTGGTGCCATATGACGCATACTATCCGTGTAAGGAAAAGGAGGTAGTCATATGGCACAACTTACGTGTGGAGCAGAGGCCTGTTCCTATAATAAAGACAATTGCTGTTGCAAAGGTGATATCATGGTAGGTGGTAAGCATGCTGAATGTTGTGATGGTACATGCTGCGAGAGTTTTCATAAGCGAAATGGAGATGCATTTACCAGCGCAATCTCACATCCAAGCCCTACGATCAGTATAGATTGCGAGGCGGTTAAATGTATTTATAATACGGATTACCGCTGCCGGGCAGAGAAGGTAGCTATCAGAGGTAATCATGCCGGAAGCAGCATGGAGACAGTCTGTGCAACCTTTAAAGAAAAGTAATTAAAAAAATAAAATTCAGGATTGACAGAGAGTGGCTATTGTGTTAATGTATATATGTTTGAAAAAGTCAAACATTGTACAACAAAGCAGAGTATCCACTCTCACCTTGCGGTAATTGTGCTGGCAAGTGTTTATAAATTTAGTTCTGAAATGAACTTTTTATTTATGAAAACATGTGGATAGTCTGACTATCCACTTTTTTATTTTCTTATGGAGGTGTTAAGTTATTAGCGAATTATTGATTAACGAACAGATTAGAGACAGAGAGGTGCGCGTGATCGGCGAGGATGGAGAACAGTTAGGAATCATGTCTCCCAGAGATGCGATGAAACTCGCAGAAGAAGCAGGTGTAGATTTGGTTAAGATCGCACCAACAGCGAAGCCGCCTGTATGTAAGATTGTTGATTATGGTAAGTTCAAGTATGAACAGACAAGAAAAGAGAAAGAAGCTAAAAAGAAGCAGAAGGTAATCGACGTTAAAGAGATTCGTTTATCTCCCAATATTGATACTAATGACTTAAACACGAAAGTAAACGCTGCCCGCAAGTTCCTTTCCAAAGGAGATAAGGTCAAGGTAACACTTCGATTCAGAGGTCGTGAGATGGCGCATATGCAGAGCAGTAAGCACATTCTTACAGAGTTCGGCGAGAGCCTCAGTGATGTAGCCGTTGTAGATAAAGAGCCCAAAGTGGAAGGCAGAAGTATGACAATGTTTTTAGCTGAGAAAAGATAAGCGGTTTCATTCCGTTTCCAGTTAAAATATAGGTATTATATGAAGTTTAGGAGGAAATTAGCGATGCCGAAAATGAAAACAAGCAGA
>CAYRAW010000035.1:0-17060 GCA_964422225.1 uncultured Roseburia sp. | reverse complement strand
CATTATCATAATGGAAGCTCTCCTTAAACGCATAATAGGGTATGTAAGCCCTTACAATCCCATCGTTCTAACTATTAAATTCAGTGTATCATGCACAAAGCAAAATTTCCAGTCTTTTTCTAAAAAACTCTGCGTCATTTTATTATGTAACCGTTTACATATGTATTTTTGTACTTTCGGCAATTTTGCCAAAAGATATTGGCAAGTACCTGAAGCATTGATAAAATGTAACTATTCAAAGAAAAACGTTATCAGATTATGGAGGCTGCTATGTATCATTCAAAGAAAATCGGTGTTTTTATTTCCCATCTGTTCGGTGAATATCAGCATAATCTGTGTCAGGGCATACTCGACACAGCCAGAGAATATGGTTATCTGGTCGAAATCTTCGCTTCTACGGATGGCGAAACACCCAATACTCTTCCCGGTGAGGAAGGCATTCTCAGTATTCCCTCTTATCAGGACTTTGACGGTATTATCTTTGCAAGCGAAACCTATCCGGAATACAGACTCGCTGATGCGATTTATAAACAAATTACCAAATACAGCTCCTGCCCTGTTCTTGTCATCAATCAGGAAACACATGCCTCCAACAATGTCATTATGGACAACAATTCTCCTTTTGCGGATCTGGTAGAGCATTTCCTTACAGTGCACCATGCACAAAGAATCTGCTATCTTGGGTGCCGCAAGGAATCTCAGACCTCCGATACCCGCTATGTCTTTTACAAAGAAACACTGGCAAAGCACAACATTCCCTGCCCGGAGACAAATGTATATCAGACACATTTCGGGATGGACTATGCAAGGGAAGCACTCACATATTTCTGTCAATCCGGTATTCCGGATGCTATCGTGTGCTATAATGACCGCATGGCTCTGGATGTGATGCTGGCTGCGCATGAAAAAGGGCTTCGCATCCCTGATGATATCGCCATCAGTGGTTGTGATAACAGTGAACCCGGAAGAAATATCACACCTACCCTGACCACGATCACCTTCCCAACTTATGAAATGGGACAGGAAGCAGTCCATAAACTGCTTCGTATGACGGACGGAATTCTCGATGATGCTCCCTCTGTTATAAAGGCAGCACCTCTGATCGGCTGTTCCTGTGGGTGCCATTACCGTGTCAGTGAAGCACCTTATTATGCGATCAGTCAGATGCATGAAATAGAGCGCAAGGAAAGACGTATTTTTCAGGATATCCATATGTCTGCCGTACTCCATGAGATCACAGATCTGGAAGAGGGTATGGAAAAAATCTCCGATTATATAAATGATATCATCCATTGCAGCGAGCTTTATATCTGCCTCTACGAAAACTGGGACAGTGCACCCAGACATATCCGTATGTTAGCTGCCATAGAACAGTTTGGTCTGCTTGAATCCGACAGTATGGATACAGATAAGAGCATAGTGAATCTATGCTTTGGCTGGCAGCAGGGTCAGGAAGTTCCTACCTGCAGTTTCACACATCAGGATATTCTGCCGCCTCATATATTAAAGGCCTCCCAAAGCAGCTATATCTGTGTGCCATTGTATTTTGAGGATAGGCATTATGGATATGTTGTCCTTGCCTTTGAAGATAACCGGCTGCATTATGACTTCCACATAACTTCCTGGATCAATAATATCTCCCGTATGCTCAAGCGTGTCGCTGATAACAGGCATATGTCCTTACTGGCTGCCCGTCTGGAAGATATCTACATGAAAGATGAACTGACCGGATTGTATAATTACCGCGGATTTCATGCAATGGCATCCATGATGATGGATGATATCATAGTGACTGGCGCACCTCTGCTTATGATATCCTTTGATATCGAACATCTCAAAAATATCAACAGGGACTTTGGACATGAGGAAGGGGATCTCGCGCTTCAGGTATTTTCAAGTGCCCTGAATGCCACCTTTGAAGAGGATGTCATCCTTGCCAGAACCGGTGATGATGAATTTGGAGTATTGCTTGCCGGCATGGAAAAGGCAGATGCAAAGGACTACATCTCCCGCATCTGCCAGTATCTCAATAATTATACCAGGCTGCATCATAAAGGATATCAGATCACTGTCAAATTCTCCTGCACCAGTACCTCCATTACCTGTATACAGGATCTGGAAGCTCTCATTCACAACTGCATGCAGCAATTAGTACAGACTCCTGACACTATCCTTTAAGCTGAATGCTTTTTCTGTATTCTGTAGGTGATACACCAAGCACAGCTTTAAAAATCTTCATAAAATGCTTCTCATTCTCATAGCCGACTGCCTGGCTGATCTCATTGACACGCATATCTGTCGTTTCCAGCAGGCGTTTGGCTTCCTGCATACGCAGATCCTTGAGGAAATTCACAAAATTCGTGCCTGTATACTGCTTGAATGCATAAGAGAACAGGGAATAATTCATGGAAATATAATTTGATACCACTGCCATATTCAGGTCTTTATTATAATTCTCATAAATATAGCTGACAGCCTGCTGTATCTTCTGCTTATTCTTATAATCATCAAATTCCTCACTGATGAGATCATGGAAACGTCTCATCCAGTCTGTTAAAGTATTCACATACTCTGTTATGTTCTGATAACGATATATATTCTGCAATTCCAGAATACTTTCCTTACGCACCTTAAGTGCATTCTCATAATTACCCGCAATTCTCTCCAGCAAAAGATGCATCCTTTGTGCAAACGCATCCGGCTCCATCATGCCGTCCTGTACCTGTCTGCCATAATCCTGTATCAGCTCCACTGCCTCTTCCACACGCTCTGTTCCCAGGATATGTACCGCACTTTCCAGTCTCCTGTTCTCCTCTTCCGACATTTTGACAGGCTCTTTTCCTTCCCTGTTCTGTCCTTGTGTATGATCCACCACCTTGATCGCTTTTGCAAATGCCTCATGTCTGCAAAGAACCGCCTGTTCATATGCCTTTTTCAGGGAAGGGATTCCCCTGACAGGCTCACTAAAGCCCACACAGCAGTTCCGCAGCTCATTTCTGAGCAGAAATTCCTTATTCTCATAGCTTATCAGAAAAAGGTCATAACCTCCGACATTCTGCAGATACAGGTAAGAATTGCCCTGTTCTTCCTCTTCCCCATCATAACTGCAGCAGCATACCTCATATTCTCCCTGTAAGAAGCTGTCCTGATAGTATTGATCGATCAGCTTCTCATCCTCAGACGATACCTGTTGTGAAGTACACAGGAATCTGAGCTGCTGATAGCCTGCCTGCCTGAGTGTATCCTGTTGTGCCTTTATATGCCCCAGCTCTTCTTCCATTCTGTGCATGATCGTCATGATCTGCTCTCTGTCAATGGGTTTGAGAATATATTCCTTTACCCCCATGCGCAGCATCTCTACCGCATAGGAAAAATCATCATATCCACTGATCACTACTGTAAGCGGATGTTCTGAAAATTTCTGCATCTCCTGAACCAGTGTGATCCCATCCATTTTGGGCATACGGATATCCGTGAACATCACATCTACCTGCTGGCTTGCCAGCACATCCAGTGCCATCTGACCATTACTGCACTCTATAATTGTCTGCACAGGCACTCCTGAACGCTGTATCATGCTCTTAATACCTTGACGGATCATTTTCTCATCTTCTACGATCAATACTGTATTCATGTTCCTTTCGTCCCCCTTGGTAAATGGATCAATACTTTTGTGTAACATCCTTCTTTTGAGAATACCTCAATGCCATACTGCTCTCCAAAATATAACTGCACTCTGTCCTGCACGTTCTTCAATCCGATTCCATGACCCCCCTCTTCTGTAGAACGGGTCTGCGAATAGATCTTGTTTCTTAACTCTTCCAGCGTTTTTTTATCCATTCCCCGCCCTGCATCCGATACTTCTATGGTACAGTTGTTTTCATCCACTACCTGCCCTTTTATATAAATGTTGGTGTCCTCTGCCATCTCTTCTATCCCATGGTATACTGCATTTTCTACCAGTGGCTGCAAAAGCATCTTGGGAATCTGCATATGACAGATCTCCTCCGGAATATTCAATGACAGATAGATCTCATAGTCAAACCTGAGATTAAGCAGACTGAGATAATTCCTGATATATGTGATCTCTTCCTCTACCGTGACTGTTCCCGTCATCCATTTCATGCTATAGCGCAGCATCTTGCCCAGGGAAGTGATCGCATCGGAAATATCGTATTTTTCTTCTATTTCTGCCATCATTTTGATAGATTCCAATACATTGTACATAAAATGTGCATTGATCTGATTCTGTAATGACTTGATCTGAGCATTCTTGGCAAGGAGCTGCCTGTCCAGATTATCCTGATTCAATTCCCTGATCCTGCGAAGCATGCGATTGATCTCACCGGACAATTCCGTGATCTCATCATTTCCTTCCTCAGGAAGAGACAATTCCAGTTCTCCCCCCTGTATTCTGGTCATAACACCATACATTCTGTAGAAACGCTGCATGATGACACGTACTGCCACAATACTGAATACCACAAAAGCCATAAGGATCAGCACCAATATGATTCCATACGGAATCAGGCTCTGATAAAATTCGCCAAAGGCTTCCTCCATGGATATCAAATGTACATAAGTTCCTCCCAGAAGAGGCACCTGCTGATATGCCAGTATTACATGTTTTCCGTTGATCTTTGTATAAATGACATCTGTGTCATTTTCTATCCTGTCATATATTTCATCTCCGGATTGATTCCATGGATTGGTATTGCTGGCTGTATGATACCATCGCCCATCATCTCCAATGAAAGCACTCCAGGAAGTATCACGGTCTTCATAGAGGTTGGGAAACAGATTGGTCATATAAGTAATACATTCTATGGTATACATTTCCTGTCCGTCTGCCTGTGTTACCACACTCAGAAGGCCTGCAAGATGCTTAGGTCCGGTCGCTATATATTCAGGAAACACCGTATCCGCATAATCAAGCTTCCATTCTCCATTGTGGTAGTCCTTCGCCCAGCTCATATTGTTCATGCGTTTATATCGATAGAGACTGGGAGATTTCTCTGATGCTTTTTGGCTGTTTACATAAATACGCACCTGATACAGATACGGGTTGGAATTCGACATATTCTCAATAGAAGCCAGTTCCTTCTGATAAAATTCCAGCTTCTCCAATATTTCCATATCTCCACCGGCACAAAGAAGCTCCATGTACTGGTTGATCTTCACTGACTGCTTCACGATCTCAGATGCCAGATTACATACTTCATTTGTCTTATCAATTGCCTGTGTGACCTGTTCCAGTCTTGCCTGTTCATCCCGGATCGTACTTTTGATCATGCTTTCTTTCATATTGTTCGTCAACACGAGAGCTGCTGCCAGAATACAGATGCTGACAAATGCAACGATCGTCAGTACGATCTTGCGGCTTAAACTGCTATTACGCCTTCTCTTCATAATCGCCGCCTCCTGTTACTGTTCCAGACCAAGTTTCTTCATATTCTCATGTATCTGTACTGTAGTTGCCTTCTGTAACCGGTCAAATCCAAGAGAGTCTCTCTGTTCCCTGAATTCCTCCAGCAGCCGGTCAAATTCCTCATCGGAATCTGCCAGCAATAATCGCGGTAATGTCTCTCCCCACAGGTTCTTGATTCTGGTATAGATCTGGTTCTCCTGTGTCTGTGCATCAAATACAACATCATACTGTGCTGTATATACTGTATAGGGGAATGTCCACTCCTGTAGCTGCCCTAACGGCTCTGGCAGTACTCTGCCCCATTCATCAGCTCTTACATTATCCTGCAGCATCCAGTAACAGGAATCAGCCCCGTATATTTTGTCATAAGTTACTCTGTCCGTATTCAATAAATGCTCTACCTCAGGATATACTTTTGGCTTACCATTTTCATCATATTCCCAGGTAATTCCTTCCACCCCATACCATGTCAGTAATTGTCCCTCATCACTGAGCAGATAGGATATCAGTTTAATTGCTTTCTCCGGGTCTTTGCATTTCCTGCTGATCAAAGTCACTGTCCACCCATTGATACCGGAACCCGGAAGCTGATAATCATCCCCTGACAGGTTCTTTGGACCATCTACGGCAATATAGATCTGCTCCGGATTCTTTGCATACAGGATCTTCTGCTGGTCTGCCATATCCGTTCTCTGATATAGCATGCAGAAATATCTGCCATTTGCTATCTTTTCCTCCATCTGCGTTCTGTTATCCAGAAAAATATCGTCCTTGAGATAGCCCTCTTCATGTAGTCTGCGGTAGGTTCTAAGCCAGGTAAGAAAGCTCTCATCCATATACCTGTCATATGCATTTCCATTCTTATCCAGATACGGAACCGCCAGGAAGTTAAACAGGTACGTATCAAAGGAATCGCACCCCTCTTTGGTAAATACATGTGCACCAACAGGGATCAGCTCTTCCCCGTTTACTTCCGGAAACATCTGTGCCGCTTTCACCACAGCATCATGAAATCCATCCGGTGTGGTCATATCCGGCGAGCCTATCGCTTCATAGATATCCTTTCTCACCAGAAAAGTCTCATTGGATGCTATCGTGTCATACTGTTCATAATCACTGACCGTGTAGGCTGAATTAGGATACTGATAAATATGCCCGTCCCTGGAAGTATACCAGTTTATGACACCAGGATCAGCTACCTGCATGAAACAGGCATCATATTCTCCTGCCAGTTCATCCAGAGGATAGACCATTCCCTGCTGGATCATCTCTCCTACCTCATCCTCCCACCATCCAATCGTCAGAATGTCCGGCAGACTATCTGCGCTGATAAGAGAATTCAACATCTCACTTTCATCCCCGCTTGGTATAACGAAATCTATCTGAACTCCCGTCTTGTCCGTGATCGTCCTGGACACCAGATTCTCTCCCCAGTCTGCGTTAAACCATGAATAGTTAATATACCATTGCAGCGTTGTCACGTTTTCATCCTGCAGTTGGTTCAACACCTGCTGCTCCTGCGTCTGTGCACCACAGCCTCCAAGCATCAGACTCATCACAAGCAGGGCAAACGCCAGACCGCATCTTCCTTTCCTTCTCATTATCCCCCACCTTTACCATTTATCAGATAATTGCGAAATACAACATTATGTATGTAGAATTGTGCAGCCTTAACATATGCATAAGCATGCGCTGCATTGTTAAAGCTGTACAATTCGTCCCATTCCATATACATGTTCCGCAATTATCAATTCGTGCTACCTATAGTATACAAAAATATATACGCCAAAGCAATCAGTTACCCAAATGCCCTGGCGTACCTTTTATAATATAATCGTTATGATCTCCTCTGCTTCCATGTGGAAACCTGCATTTTAATACCCCTGCCTTTCCATATATGGATTTTTTACACTGCCTCCAGCCAGACCTCTATCCTGGTGTATTCCCCACTCCTGATATTTTCTGCTTCTTCACTACTGATATGATCCTGATATATATTGACCTCTTTGACTTTTTCTCCTGTCAGACTATATTCTTTGACTTTATAATTTCCCGGTATATAATCCACAGCTTCTGCATTCACATGATAAACGATACGCACTTTACTTAAGAATACTGCCTCTACCTTTTTGTTCTGATCCAGCAGATAAGAAGGAATGACCGGCTGTAGTGCAAATACCAGTTTATCCTGTTCTTCTCTGAATGGAGCATCCCCGAACATCATCCTCTGCCACATATCCATGAATTCTACCGTAGAACCACTGAGTCTTGCTACAAATCCCCTGCCATGAATACTTTCATCCGGATTGGCGCTGCTTGCCAGGAAAGAAGAATTCTCCAGAATGCTTCTGCCATATCGTTCTTCATCCTGAAAAGGAACGGCTGTCCTGTGTAAATCCTCGATATATTGCTGGTACAGTCCTGACTTTAGAAGTTCCAACAAATATTTATATTCCATATGCAGCCAGATCGACTCATTTTCCAGCCAGCCCGGTGTAAATGCCCTGCATCTACCAAGTTCATAGGATTCTTTTGTTAACGGCTCATTGACCTTATACATGGATAACCTGCTGTCATATAACTGACTGCCCCTTACCTGCTCATAAACCTTTCTCTTCGTCTCTGCCGGAAGCTTCAGTTTCAGATAACGAACCGGTCCCTCCAGGAAATGTGGCAGTACATGTTGTCTGAATGCAACTGCTCTGATTCCATCTTCCTCTTTGACATACTCTGTCATCTCATAAGTAAAATACGTAGGAATCAGTCCCTCTCCCAGAGTCACTGCATGCGTGATCCCATCCATTACAACCTTATAAAAGGCCTCCATTACGGCATGCAGTTCCTGTGCTGTACAACTGACATAAGCTCCTTCTACGCCTGCATAGACCTTTGCCCGATATGCTTCCTTGGCATCATTGATCCTGTCCCATACAGGAAAATATGCTGCACCCGCTCCTGCCTTTTCCTCAGTTACGATTTCATACGCAGCTTCCATAAAGTCATACAGTTCTTTCAGTATATTTGTACCCTGCTGATATTTGTGAAGAATTGCAATCGTGTATTCCAGATTCCTTGCCAGTTCACAGGTTTCTGCCATAGAAGATCCCAGAAGACCGGGCAGTCCGTTCAACGCATCATACCAGCCCGGCTTGCCACCTTCCATTTCCATACCGCATCCATATGGATCAAGTGTTGCAAATTTCAGTGTATTGAGCAGTACCAGCTTCTCCAGCAGCGTTGTATACAGAATATGTCCCTGTCCGTCTGTTACGAGTTTCCCTTCATTTTCATCATATTTTATGGGGTATACTGCATGGTACTGACGAACTCCCTGTGCAGTCTCTACATAACGCCTGTTTCTTGGATACACGCCCGCTCCCGGTTTCATATAGACATAGTTTCCATCCTCGTAGAGAAGCTGATGCTCTCTCTCCGGGTAAATGCTGCAATAATTCTCGATCAGATCCAGATTATAAGTCCAGTGATCACACCAGTACCCTTCCAGAAAATCCGAAGTAACCAGACTCTCTGACAGATCGACCACGCTGCCGATCATTTCTGTCAATTCCTTTTCCTTATAGTTTCCCTTGTTTTCCAACATGGAAGCTATCATTCCGGGCGTATATGGGCTTGTCAGTACCTCTGCTTCTTCTGTGGTTATTCCCAGTATCTGTGCTGCTTCGCTTACTTTGTCCTTTGGCAGGCTGTATGTTGTTTTCTCCACTCCAAGAGGGTTGTATCCATCTAACTGGATAAAGTCATAGAACATATGAATATTCTTATCCCCTACCTGTGGAAAAAAGGCAACATCACACCGTCTGTTCTGATTGATATCACGGAAATTGCCATTTCCCTGAGAATAGAACTCCGGCAAAAGGCGGAAGTAATTGTAATCACGCTCCATATCTCCGTGTTTGCGGGCATACACATAGAAAATCTCTTTTTCTCCCAGATGGATCGGCATACCGCCTCTCAGTACATTATCAAGGAAATCCTGTCTGCAATAGGCATCAAAAGCAGGATTGGCTGTTCTGGTATCCATGCTGTCTGTGATCTGTCTTGTCAGTTCACCAGCCCTTATCAGCTTTTTCTCAAAATAGGCAGCATCCGGCTCTTTCTGTAAATATTCATCCAGCAATTCTTTCCTTGCCACCTGCCCTGTCATTTCATAAAAGACACAGGACTCTTTCGGTGCAATGACCACCTTCTCACCGTAAAAGCAGCAGGGAATACGGTTCATTGTCATCTGTCTTTGGGATGCTACCCCCTCTATTCCCTTCTCCAGAAAGACATGAGGATGTTCATAGGCTGTATCATAGGCAAATACGGCTTCTGCATCCACAATGGGTTTAAGTCTGCTGCCGTCATGTCCCACTGCAATGCTGAAATTGCCTCCTTCAATTGCTATGACCTGTGTAGAATCTGCCATACTGGCGCGTACTCTGAAATATGGTCTGCCCTCGCAGACATCCTCAACCTGCATCCAGGCTTTCGCTGTCTGCGTCATATTTTTCAGGCTGTCCTGATCTACGCCATATGGTACAATTGCAGGCGCGCCGTCCAGATATTCCACTTCCACAGGCTGCCCTGTCATATTCTGTAATTCCACCCTGCGCACAAGCGCCCCCAGCTTTTCCTCCGGCAGGGTATAATAGGTCACTTTTGTCGTGATTCCTTTATCTGCTGCCTTTTCCTCGATATGCAGTACATTCTGATCGATATACATAGTCTGCGGTCTGTCTGTATCTGCAAACGCTTCATAATATTCGCCATTCACTTTCAGGAAGGTACGATACCCCATTCGTCCGGTATGCAGATATGCCTGATGCGCAGGAACAAATTCCATAATAGAATGATCCTTGTCCTCTGATCCAAAGCATGAAATGCACTGTCCCCTGTTCACATAATAGCACCATATAGGAATACCACATATTCCGCTGATACCTGGCAGGAAACTGGCAAACGCCGGTTTTCTTCCATAATTTTCTATTACGAATCTTCCTTTCGCATCAATCATATGTTCTACCTTACCTTTCTGTTTTGACAAGCAGGACATCTATCCTGCGCGTCTTATTTTGTGACATTTGTGTCAGTTTATCCTTTGTAATGATAACCTCATCATCCGGTATCATATCCAACTGCTCATCATCCAGCGTTATCTGTCCGATCTTGTATTCCCCATAGTCGCACAGCCTGTCATTATGGTACACCACCTCTATTGGTATTCCTGCAAATTCCACACTGACTGCCGCCCTGTGTTCCTCATCAAACTGCTCTGCCAGCAGCTTCGGCGCCAGACACAGATCTCCCAGCCTGCCTCTGACTCCAAACATCTGTGTTATAACTGTCATCATGTACCAGCTTGCCGCTCCTGTAAGATAATGATACATGCCTCTGCCTTTATCATTAAAATACTCAGGGATTCCCGGATAGATCCTGCTTACCTCGAAGTCTGCCGACTGTTCATAAAGTGCATGCAATGCCTTATAACCTTCTCTTACAAATCCCCTCTGATACAATGCATTGGCATACATTGTCGCCATATGGGAAAAGACAGCCCCATTCTCCTTATGTCCATAAGCAAAGCCAAACATTCTTCCCAGATCATCCTTACGCTCATGAAAATCCGTATTCAGACGGTATCCTCCTGCTTTTGCATCATACAGATAGGAATCTGCTGCTTTCACGATCTGACCGATCTGCTCATTCTGCGCCGTACCGGACATGATCGTAAATACCTGTCCTGTCAGCATCATGCGCACACCACTGGCAAAATGCCCTTCTACAGCCCTTGCATGGTTATCATAATAGCTGTTAAACCAGCCCTGATCTCCATCCTCTATCCATTCAGTATCTCTGATGTGATTCATGATCCATTCTGACATTTGTGTCAGTTTTTCTGCCAGCTGCACCAGTCTGATCCTCTTTCGTCTGCCATTTACCTGATGGGAACAGCTCCTGCAATATTCATTCAAAATCTCCTGCTTTGTAGTAATATTCTCATAACAGGCACTGTCCTTCTTCCATAAAGGCTCCAGTTCAGCCAGAAGTTCTATTTCCTGTACTCCAAGCTTTTGTTCCAATGCTGTGATCAGTTCTGCCAAAACCTTCAGATTCCCTGCATAAGCGGCTGTAAAGGCTACGCTCTCGCCCCGTTCATTTGCCATATCCAACGCATCATTCCAGTCAGCACCTCTCAGCCGCATATGGTTATGCTCGCCCACTTCATAGAATGCCGTCAGATGTTGGATCAGAATATGCTCCAGAATACTTCCCTGTATGACTTCTCCCTGTGCATCTCTCTGCCAGCATCCCTGTGTCTCATTCCAGTTAGCATCTTTAGCTGTTCCTCGTATGATCTGTGCATCCTTGAAATAACGTGTCTTTTCCAGTAATATGGAGAGATCTCCTGTCTGGTCAATATAGAATGCCGTCGTCAGAAGCGGCCACATACCATGATCCATCCATACCCTCGCAATATGGTTTCTGTCTGCTATAAATTCACCTGGTCTGGTTCCTATGATCGTTGCATTAGAACCGTCCACACGGACTCCACCATAGTTGTCTACCAGCATCTTGTGTACCCCATCAGGATTCATCAGCAGCAGTGCCAGACAATCCTGCCAGAGATCTCTCCATCCTCTGCCGCCTTTTCCATAATCATGATGAGGCAGGAAGGAACAGCCATAGATTCTGCGGAGAATCGGCTGGAAGCTTACCCATTTCATGAACCGGTCAAAATTATAGTCTCCTGTCTGATAAGCTGCCTTCACACGATTTTTCCATATCTCCCTGGTCACTTCATACGTTCTGTCAATCTTGCTCCGTGATGCATATTTACTGTATAACTGATGAATGTCTTCCATCCATACACTGTCTGCTTCTACGTTGTCTCTCTCCCCAATCCCCATCATAACGATCCAGGATGCACTTTCCCCTGCTTCCAGCCGCTTGTCTGCAAATACGATCCCGCCTAATGCTTCATAGCCATCTATCTCTATTCCTGCAGGCTGTGGCTCCAGCCCTTCATATAATGCACCCGGTGAAGATAAACTGCCTCCTTCACCGATGAAGTCCTCTATGACCGGATAGAATCCTGCCGGCTTCGTGCCATCTGCTTCTGCTCCCAGTACATAATACTGTACCCGGTTCTTCTTATGACCTCTCTCATCAAAAGTCAGCACAGGATTTACGGCGATACCCTCCTCCATAGTACAGATGCGGTGCAGGAGACTGGTCACATGTCTGTGATCTCTCAGATTATCAGCGCTTCTTCCGTATATGGGAATTGCTGCCACAGGCTGTACCTCTATGGCTTCTTTCGTGTCATTGTATAATGTCACCATCATAAGTTCTACCGTATCCTCCGTACATGGTACAAAGGAAAGAATCTCACTATGAAGCCCTTTTAACGGCAGTTCATGATATATCTTATGCCACATGAAACCGGCTTCTAATGTAGTAGTCGGTTTCTGTTCTTCATCGTCTTTTTTCTCATATTTTCTGACTTCATCTAAAGTGCCTGCTCCCGTCAGTGAAATGACATGTGTGTCATTTATTCTGCACCAGAAATTTCTGGTACTTCTGTTATTATGCAGTTCTTCAGCACTGACCGGCTGTAACAGGAATGTATTCTGACCGGTCTTGGCGTCTCCGCCAAGAACCGGTGTCAGCGAACTTTTCATTCCTGCATCATTTGCAATTGGGAAATACAGATAACTGCAATTTTGTGGATCTTCCATACGGAAGCTTCCATATTGATCTATATACTCATACCCTTTATTCATACGCACTTACTCTTTGACACTTCCTGCAGAAATACTGCTGATAATATATTTGGAACAGAAGCAGAATACGATCAGGATGGGAATAACTGATATTGCAACTGCCAGATAGATCGCGCCCTGATTGGACTGGATATCTGTAGAAGCTCTCAGTGTAGCCATCATAACAGGCAAAGTAAATTTATCATTCTTATTCAATATGATCATCGGTGTCAGGTAAGAATTCCAGTTACCGATAAATGCCATGATCGACATGGTTGCGATACCCGGTGACATAACAGGAAGCACGATCCTGTGGAAGGAGTAAAGTTCTCCTGCACCATCAATTCTGGCCGCCTCGATCAATGAGGGAGGGAGCACCGACAACACATACTGTCTTAGGAAGAATACGGTTCCCGGTGCGGCGATTGCCGGAATAACCAAAGGAATATAGGAGTTAACAAGATGTAACTTCGTACACAGATTGTAGAAACCGATCAACCCCAATTGTCCCGGAATCATCATAAATATCAGAATCGCAGTAAATATCAACTTGTTGCCTTTGAACTGATACATCGCCAGACCATATGCTGTCAGTGCTGAGAAGTATGCTGTGAAAAGGGTTGCAGGTACAGCTACCAGTAAGCTGTTCCACATACCTTTGAACAGGTTGAAGTAACTGAATACAACTTCCCAGTTCTCCTTGATATGGTTACCCGGAATCAAGGTAAAGGATCTTGTGATCTCCACGCCGCTTCTCGTTGCATTCACGATCATCAGCAGGAACGGAAACAGACACGCTGCACCCAACAGGATTAAAAGAACATAGAGAATACCTTTTTTGATCTTATCACCGATACTCATAGTCTAATCCTCCTTGTTAAATAATTTGAACTGTACAACAGATACTGTCAGAATGATGAGGAACAGAATATAAGCAATTGCAGATGCATAACCTGTCTGTGTCGTACCAGTTTCAAAACCGAATTTATAGAGATACATTACCGCCGTCTGTACAGAATTGTAGGATGCGCTTGCCTTATCAGCCATCAGATAAGGAAGGTCGAACATCTGTAAACCACCGATCAGTGATGTGATCGCCACATACAGCAGGATCGGTTTTAACAAAGGTAATGTGATTTTTCCAAATACTGTCCATCTTCCGGCTCCATCTATTGCAGCAGCTTCGAAATAATCCCTGGATATGCCCTGTACACCTGCCATCAGCATAATAAAGGAATTACCGAACCACATCCATGCACTGATCACTGCTATCGTGTTGCCTGCATGTGCTGCTGTTCCAAGCCAGTCAATGGGATTATAGCTTTTGCCAAAGAACTTAAATACCTGATAAATAATCTGGTTGAACGTACCATAACGCCAATCCAGTAATGTTTTGAAAAGGAATGCTACAGAAGTCGCTGCGATCAGGTTAGGCAGATAATAAATGACTCTGAAGATACCAAGTCCTTTTATCTTATACTTAATATCACTGAATACAATAGTCAGAAGGAACGCAAGTCCCAACTGTAATACGATATTGACGCCCCAGATTTTCAATGTGTTGCCAAGGGCACGCCAGAAAAATTTGTCTGTAATAACTCTTATATAATTGTCGAACCATACCCACTGTATCTTACCCACACCTGCTATCTTTGCATTGGTAAAGCTTAAGTACAGAGTTCTCAGTACCGGGTATACATTAAAGATCAGAAATACGATCACAAAAGGCAGTACGAACAAATATCCCGCCCTGTTATAGTTTTTGATGCTTTTTTTCTTCATAAAACCATGTCCTCCTCTTTCCTATACCGCGCGGTCTGCCCGAAGGCAGACCAAGACACGGTTTCATATTTTTAAGCAGCTTATCTGACTACTTTGATCTCAGGATAGGTAGATTCAATGACATCATAGAAATCATTGAGTGCATCTTCCTTGCTCTTCTCACCTGTCTTTACAGAAGAGATTGCATTACCGAATGCATCACCGATCGCCTGGTCATATCTTGTAACCTTGGAAGTATCAATACCTTCTGCCTGCTTTAACCAGAACTGGTACAGCTTCTCACCACCATAGATTGCATTCTCATCATCTTTATGCTTCTCTAATGCAGACTTTAAGGATACGGTATCGCCCTGTGAATAATCGATCCACCAGTCAGCTGTATCTTCATTCAGCGTACAGAATTTAACAAATTCCCATGCTGTCTCTTTTCTGTTGGACTGAGAAGAAATACCGATATATGTACCGCCATCAAATCCGTAAGCCGGACCTGAGCAAACGCCCCATTTGCCGGATGTGTCTCCTACATTATCTCTCATAGTCAGAACACCCCATGCAGGAAGACCAAACGCAAATACTTCTGTCTTATCAAGACCTGCTGTTGCTTCTGCAAACTGATCTGCATCCCATACATTGACGGAATCATCTGCATAAGACTGAATGTCTGCTGTCAGGATAGGAACTTCACCAGCCATAGCCTGATACCATGGTGTTGACCACTGGTTTGCATATGCTGTCAGGTCATTCTGGTATAACTCTACACACAGATCCATGTAATCAAGTCTTGCCTGATCGACATTTAATGTATCTCCAAGTACCCATGCAGAATCTCCTGAGAATACATTCATTTCAGCATCTGAGGAGAAGATTCTGTATCCTGCATCCTTCAGTTCCTGAGCAGTCTCAAGAATTGTGCTGTAATCAGCAAACTTCTTACCGATCTCATCTGGATCATCTGTTCCAAATACTTCCTTGGCAATGTCTCTTCTATAGTAAATACCTGCCGGTGTGATCTGATAAGAGATTGCTCTCTGAACACCATCTGCATCCTGACCAACTTCCCATACATAATCTACAATATCACCTGCATAATCCTGTGCTCCAAAGGCATCCAGATCTTCAAAGAATCCTGCATCATAGAAATCTTCCAGCATCTTAGGCTCACCAACAATGATATCCGGTTCTGATTCACCACCAAGGAGTGCTGTCTGAACCTTAGTAGGATAATTGGCAGGCTCGATGACAACTGTTTCTACTTCTACACCTGTCTTTTCCTGGAATCTCTCACCAAAATCGATCAGGTCATTTGCCAGTGTCCAGATGACCAGCTTGCCATCATTTAAGTTCTTAACATCTTCCAAAGATGTTTCCTGCGCCTGCGCCGTCTCTGTTGCTGCTTCTGTCTTGGTTTCTGTTTTGGTTTCTGTTGCGGTACTTGCTGCCGGTGCGTCATTTGTTGCTGATGCATCTGATCCACAGCCTACAGCTGTCAGTGCCATTGTTCCTGCTAATGTCAGTGCCATTACCTTTCTTAACTTCATATTGTTTCCTCCTTTTTCCCAAAGCTTTTTACTATACCCATTATTTTTACTTTGTCTGCTTTGTATGGCTTTATTATAGGCAATGGAAAAGGGCAAAAAAATACACCTTTTTTTGTAAAAGGTGTGTTTTTTTTAGAATGATGTATTTTTTATTCTTTGACACCGCCAATCGTAAGACCTGTTACGAAATATCTTTGCAGGAATGGGTAAATACATACAATAGGAAGCATAGTGACCATGGTCGCCGCAGCACGGACAGATACTGGTGTAATCGCCTCTGCTGCTGCATTTTTCATGGAATCTGCACTGCCGCTCTGCTGCATAACAGAGGAAAGCAGCTTCATCAATTCATACTGTAAGGTAGTATATTCAGGCTTCATTCTGTTATAAAGCATGGCATCGAACCAGGAATTCCACTGACCAACTGCCACGAACAGCGCAACCGTTGCATATACCGGTTTACATAATGGTGAAATAATTCTTGTAAAAATGGTAAAATATCCGGCTCCATCAAGCTGTGCAGATTCTTCCAGAGAATCCGGCAAA
>CAYRAW010000034.1:0-17084 GCA_964422225.1 uncultured Roseburia sp. | reverse complement strand
TGGAATTTGACGTTGACCTGATGATCCCTGATAAGACATTAAGTATTGATCAGGGTGCAATTACAGTCATGGGCTGGCAGTCCTGTACAGACAAGAACAGTTTCACGAATGCCATTTTACAGGCATTGTGCAAGGAATATGATTTCTCACTGGATACGCCTTTTGAAGAACTGACTCCTGAAGTTCAGGATATGCTGATACATGGAACCAAGGGTAAGGAAGTAATTGTCCATTATAAGGGACAGCGTGGAGAAGGCAGATATCCTGTAGCCTTTGAAGGACTGATCAAGAATGTGGAGAGAAAGTACCGTGAGACTTCTTCTGAGATCATGAAAGCAGAGTATGAAACTTTCATGCGCATTACACCCTGTAAGGAATGTGGCGGCAGAAGATTAAAGAAGAGTTCTCTGGCAGTTACGGTGTGTGATAAGAATATCTATGAAGTGACATCACTGTCAATTAATAAGCTGTATGAGTTCCTGGATGGCATGGAATTGACGCCACAGCAGCAGCTTATTGGTAAGAGAATCTTAAAAGAGATCAAGGCGCGTGTTGGGTTCTTAAAGAGTGTAGGACTGGAATATCTGTGTCTGTCCAGAGCGACAGCTACCTTATCCGGTGGTGAGGCGCAGAGAATCCGTCTGGCAACACAGATCGGTTCAGGACTTGTCGGTGTATGCTATATTCTGGATGAGCCAAGTATCGGACTGCATCAGAGAGATAATGATAAGCTGCTGGGTGCTTTGCGCAATTTACAGGAGCTGGGCAATACGCTGATTGTAGTAGAACATGATGAGGATACTATGCTTGCAGCAGATCATATTGTGGATATCGGACCGGGAGCCGGAGAACATGGTGGACAAGTTATCGCGCAGGGTACAGCGCAGGAGATCATGCAGATACCGGAGTCCATTACCGGACAATATCTGAGTGGCAAGATTCAGATACCGGTTCCGGCGACCAGAAGAAAGCCGACAGGCTGGCTTACGGTGAAGGGAGCTGCCGAAAATAACCTCAAGAATATAGATGTGAAGTTCCCACTGGGAGTATTTACCTGTGTGACAGGCGTGTCAGGTTCCGGTAAATCCTCACTGGTTAATGAAATCTTATATAAATATCTGGCAAAACAACTGAACAGAGCACGTACGATACCCGGTAAGTTCAAGAAGATAGAAGGTGTGGAGCAGCTTGATAAGGTCATAGATATCGACCAGTCTCCTATCGGACGTACACCACGTTCTAACCCGGCTACTTATACAGGAGTATTTGACCAGATCCGTGACTTGTTCGCTTCCACAGTAGATGCCAAGGCAAAGGGCTACACGAAGGGAAGATTCAGCTTCAATGTCAAGGGTGGACGTTGTGAAGCCTGCGGTGGCGACGGTATCATCAAGATCGAGATGCACTTCCTGCCTGATGTATATGTACCCTGCGAGGTTTGCCAGGGAAAACGCTATAACAGAGAAACACTGGATGTAAAGTATAAGGGTAAGAGCATCTATGATGTATTGGATATGACTGTAGAGGAAGCACTGGAGTTCTTTGACAAAGTACCCTCTATCCGCAGAAAGATAGAAACCCTGAATGATGTAGGGCTTTCCTATATTAAGCTGGGACAGCCTTCAACTACACTGTCCGGCGGTGAAGCACAGAGAATCAAGCTGGCAACAGAGCTGAGCAGAAGAAGCACCGGTAAGACGATCTATATTCTGGATGAGCCCACGACAGGACTGCATTTTGCGGATGTGCATAAGCTGGTAGAGATCTTACAGAGACTGGCAGAGGGGGGTAACAGTGTAGTAGTCATTGAGCATAACCTTGATGTGATCAAAACTGCTGACTATATCATTGATATCGGACCCGAAGGCGGAGACGGCGGTGGAACAGTCATTGCACAGGGCACACCGGAGCATATTGCCCAGTGTCCAAATTCCTATACGGGAATCTATGTGAGGAAGATGCTGGAAAAGGCGAAAAATAATAAATAAATTGTAATGTTGGAAAGATTCGTTAAAAATATTTTTGACGAGTCTTTTTCATTGCAATTTTATGAAAAATACATATTTACAAATGAGATGTCAGATAATACAATAAATTTACATAATATTATGAAAAATACTAAAGTATTATGTTAAATCAACCGATATAGGTTACAGATGGAATGATCGGGTTTCTGGGTGTTTTATTGTAAAAAAAGTGTGAAACCCCTTTGAAAAATGGATAGTTTAGGTTATAATGACTTAGTATGTTTAAATTGACATCATTGGTAATAATAATGAAAACAAGAAAAATTACGCAATAGAGAATAACCAACCATTTAGAAAGGGGCAAAGAGCCATATGCAATACACAGATATTGGAATCGACCTTGGAACCGCAAGTATATTAGTTTACATCCGTGGTAAGGGTGTAGTTTTGAAGGAGCCGTCAGTAGTTGCCTTCGATAGAGATACTGATAAGATCAAAGCCATCGGAGAAGATGCGAGACTGATGCTTGGTAGAACACCGGGCAATATCGTAGCAGTCAGACCACTCAGACAGGGTGTTATCTCTGATTATAAGGTAACAGAGCAGATGATGAAGCACTTTATACAGAAGGCACTTGGAAGAAAGACTTTCCGTAAGCCTATCATTGCTGTATGTGTACCCAGTGGAGTAACTGAAGTAGAGAAGAAAGCAGTAGAAGACGCAACTTATCAGGCAGGCGCAAGAGATGTTAAGATCATCGAAGAACCTATTGCAGCAGCAATCGGCGCAGGAATCGATATCAGCAAGCCCTGCGGAAATATGATCGTAGATATCGGCGGCGGTACTTCTGACATTGCTGTCATTTCTCTTGGCGGTACTGTAGTCAGCGCATCTATCAAAGTTGCAGGCGATGACTTTGATGAAGCCATCGTACGTTACATGAGAAAGAAACATAATCTTTTGATTGGTGAAAGAACAGCAGAAGACATTAAGATTAAGATTGGGTCAGCATTCAAGAGAGCAGAAGTAGATTACATGGACGTCAGAGGACGTAATCTTGTAACTGGTCTTCCTAAGACTATCCGCGTATCCTCCGAAGAAACAGAAGAGGCACTTCGCGAGACAACATCTCAGATCATTGACACGATTCACAGTGTTCTGGAGAAGACTCCACCAGAACTGGCGGCAGACATCGCAGACCGCGGTATCGTATTGACCGGTGGCGGAAGTCTGCTCCGTGGACTGGAGGATCTGGTAGAATCCAGAACCGGAATCAATACAATGACAGCAGAAGATCCTATGACAGCAGTTGCGATCGGAACCGGTAAATATGTAGAGTTCCTCGCAGGTGCAAGGGAAGATTTATAGTACAACTGCCTCTTGATCACCCGCGATTAGGAGGAACATATGCTTAGAGGTCTTTATACAGCCTATACTGGTATGCTCAACGAACAGTATAGAATGGATATCATGTCGAATAACCTGGCAAATGCAGATACCACCGGATTTAAGAAGGAAGGATCTACCAGCCAGTCCTATTCGGAAGTAATGGCAGTTAAAATCAAGGACACAACGGAATTTCTTAATACACCTAAGAAGCTGGGTAACATGAGTCTGGGTGTTAAGATCGGTGAGACGTATACGGATTTTGATCAGGGTTCTTTAAGAGACACTGGCAATACCTATGATCTGGCAATTTCCGGTGATGGTTTCTTTAATATCGAGTTTACCAATAAGGCGGGAGAGACTTCTACAAAATATACAAGAGATGGTGGATTTACCGTTACAGCAGATGGCTATCTGGTAACCAAGGATGGCGACTATGTGCTGGGACAAAACGGCAGAATTCAGCTTTCCACCACAGCAGCCAACACAGTGATCGATGGAGACGGCAGGATCTATCAGGATGACAGACTGGTGGCACAGTTAAAAATCACAGAATTTGAAGATACAAATTATCTGACCCATTATGGCGAGACAATGTGGGACGCAGTAGAAGGTGCAACAGCCTCTGATGCGACCGATGCAACAATACATCAGGGATATCTGGAAATGTCCAATACATCCGTTGTAAAAGAAATGGTAAATATGATTTCTATTCAACGACAGTATGAAGCAAATCAGAAACTGATCACAACTTATGATGAATCACTGGATAAATCCGTGAATCAGGTAGGTAAAGTATAGGATGACATTGGTATGAGCATGAATTGCTAAGGAGGGTTAGATATGGTCAGATCTTTATGGACAGGTGCAACCGGTATGATTGCACAGCAGCTTAATGTAGATAATATTTCCAATAATCTTGCAAACGTTAACACAACAGGATATAAAAGTGAATCCATGGAATTCAAGTCACTTTTGTATCAGACGGTGCAGACCAGAACAACGACTGCAAACGGTGAGAACAAACCAATTGGTGCAGAGGTTGGCCTGGGTGTGAGGAATTCTTCTATCACATCTGTTTTCACACAGGGCAGCCTGTTGGAATCTTCAGGACCGGCTAATTTTGCAATTGACGGAAACGGATTTTTTGGCATACGTGGGGATGATGGAAATACATATTATACCAGAAATGGTCATTTTGTATTTGCTGTAGGCAATGATGGAATGACACTTACAACATCAGACGGACTTCCGGTACTTAACAGTTCCGGAGAGCCTATCGTATTGGACAGTGATGCGGTGGTAAGTAAAGTAACGATCAGCAAGGATGGTACATTATATTATCCGGATGATAATGGTGATGCACAGAGCCTGGGTATTACGATCGGACTGTGGCAGTTCAATAATCCTGCGGGCTTAAGTAAAGAAGGCGACAGCCTGTATTCTGTTACCTCTGCAAGTGGTGCTGCAATGAATGAAGCCAGCAATTCCAACCTGACCAAGAGTTCTTTGAAACAGGGATATCTGGAAGGCTCTAATGTACAGATCGCAGATGAAATGGTCAATCTGATCGTGGCACAGAGAGCATATGAAATGAATTCCAAAGTAATCACAACCTCTGATGAGATGCTTCAGCAGGCAAATCAGTTGAAACGTTAATGACAACAAAGTGACACAGATGTCATAAAGGAGGATCAGAGATGGATATTGGAACAAGTTCATTATATACAGATTATGTGACCAGCACAGCGGCTAACAGTAAGGCATCAGCGTTGACTGGCAAGACAAGTCAGGATTACTCAAATGCATCAGATGAGGAATTAATGGATGTATGCAAAGAGTTTGAATCTTATTTCTTGGAGAAGATATTTGATGCCATGATAGATTCTACAAAACTGTTTTCAGGTGAGGAAGATAGTTCCTATGCTTCTAAAATGGTGGATTATTTCAAAGATACAGCAGTGCAGACCATTGCTTCTCAGGCAACAGAACAGGGAACGTTGGGAATTGCACAGACATTATATGAACAGATGAAGCTTCAGTACAGCGGTATCAATCCACAATCACTGGAAAATGCATCCGCCGGACAGAAAACAGAAGAAGAATCATAATAGATACATTAAGGCACTCGAAGAGAGTGCCTTTTTTAGTACGAGTTTTTACAATTGGATAGCATTTTAATAATAAAGTTGATACAATAGTCACAGTGTGATTATATTTGATCACAGTAAAAGTGAGAAACTTGTATAACACACAGGAAGAGAGGACGAGACAGTGGAGACACGTAAAGGATTCGTGGAACACATTATATATAAAAATCCATTAAACGGTTATGGTGTCATTAATCTGATGTCAGATGAAGAAGAAATTACATGTACAGGAATTTTTACCCATCTGGATGAAGGAGAATGCATCGAAGTAAATGGTGATTATGTTGAACATGCCGTTTATGGAACACAATTTAAGGTAGAAAAATATCGTGTCGTGCCACCGGAGGATTCAGTTGCCATAGAACGTTACCTTGGATCTGGGGCGATCAGAGGGGTAGGGACTGCGCTGGCGGCCAGAATTGTAAAAAGATTTGGGGACGATACTTTTCGGATCATAGAAGAAGAACCAGAGAGACTGGTAGAGATCAAAGGCATCAGTGAGAGAATCGCAAGAGAAATTGCAGAACAGGTCGAAGAAAAAAGAGACATTCGTGAGGCGATGATCTTTTTACAGAAATATGGGATTTCAAACACACTTGCTTTAAAAATATATCAAAGATATGGGATGGGATTATATAATGTAATGCAGGAAAATCCTTATCGCCTGGCAGAGGATGTAACAGGGATCGGATTTCGTATTGCAGATGAGATTGCTTCCAAGATCGGTATACATACAGACTCGGATTACAGAATCCGAAGCGGCATATTGTATACATTGATACAGTCGGGCGGGGAGGGGCATGTATATCTGCCTGAACCAATGCTGCTTGAACGCGCAGCCAGACTTCTGGAGCTGAAGCCGGAACAGATAGCACCACAGGTAGATAATCTGGCGATCGACAAGAAGCTGGTCATTAAGATGAAGGATGATATAAAGTGCGTTTACAGTATGACCTATTATTATGCAGAACTGAACTGTGCAAGAATGTTATATGAATTACAGCAGGCGTTTGCCGGAGCAGACAGGCTGACAATGATAGAGAGACAACGACTTACCAGAAAGATAGAGAATCTGGAAACAGAAAATCATATGCAACTGGACGAACTTCAGAGAAAGGCAGTACTGGATGCGATCGAGAATGGCATTTTCCTTTTGTCCGGTGGTCCTGGCACTGGTAAAACAACGACCATTAATATGATGATCCGTTATTTTGAAGAGGAAGGCTGTGATATCTTTCTGGCAGCACCTACAGGACGCGCGGCAAAAAGAATGACAGAGGCAACGGGTTTTGAAGCAAAGACGATCCACAGACTTCTGGAATTGAACGGAGGTACTTCGGACGAGGACAGAAATGCATCTTTTGAACGTAATGACCTGAATCCGTTAGAGGCAGATGTAATTATTATCGATGAAATGTCAATGGTAGATATCTATCTGTTTCAGGCTTTGCTGAAGGCGATCACACCGGGCACACGTCTGATCATGGTAGGAGACCGCAATCAGCTTCCTTCTGTAGGTCCGGGACAGGTATTGAAGGATCTCATGGAGAGCGGAGCTTTTGCAACTGTAATTTTAAATAAGATATTCAGGCAGGCGGGAGAGAGCGACATTGTTGTGAATGCTCATCTGATCAATGAAGGAAAACAGATTTCGCTTGATAATAAGAGTCGTGATTTCTTTTTTCTGGAAAGAGATAATGTCAACGTCATCTATAAGCATATGATCCTGCTGATCACACAGAAGCTTCCTAAATATGTAAATGCCGGACCTTTGGATATTCAGGTGCTGACCCCGATGCGTAAAGGTGCGCTGGGGGTTGAGGTATTAAATAAGATTCTGCAGCAATATCTGAACCCACCTTCACCGGAAAAGATAGAAGTAGGACACGGAGATGGTATCTTAAGGCTTGGTGATAAGGTAATGCAGATCAAAAATAATTATCAGTTAGAGTGGGAGATCGTAAGCAGATATGGAATTCCTATTGATTCCGGTCAGGGCGTATTTAACGGGGATACAGGAATTATCAGGGGAATTAATGAAACAGCCAAGACACTGATAGTAGAATATGATGATATGCGCAGGGTGACTTATCCGCTTAGTGGGCTGGAAGAGATAGAACTTGCCTATGCGATCACGATCCATAAGTCACAGGGTAGTGAATATCCGGCAGTTATCATGCCGTTGCTTACGGGACCAAGGATGCTTTTTAACCGTAATCTGCTCTATACCGGAGTTACAAGGGCGAAGAATTGTGTCACCATACTGGGAAGCCGTGATACAGTCAGACAAATGATAGAGAATGCAAGTGAACAGAAACGTTTCACGGGATTAAAGGACAGAATATGCGAGATTATGCAAAATATGCAGGAAAATTAGTGAACCTGCTCTATCCAAGACGCTGCCCTGTGTGTGATGAGCCTGTGCCGGTTGAAGATGAACTTATCTGTGTGGACTGTGCCAGGAAAATTAGATATATAGGGGGAGCACGATGCCGTAAGTGCAGTAAAAGACTACAGGATGATACGAAAATCTACTGTACTGATTGTGAAAAAAGGACGCATATATTTGAATATGGGTATGCATTATATCATTATCAGGATATGCACGAGAGTATTTACCGTTACAAATCACAGGGGCGTATGGAGTATGCAAAATTTTATGCAAAAGATATCTGCAGGCATCTGACATGGGAAATCAGGGATATGGATGCACAGGCGCTGATCCCTGTTCCACTGCATCCATCCAGGGAGAGGATGCGGGGATACAATCAGGCACAGGTACTGGCGCGGGAATTGACACCGCTTCTTGGAATACCTGTGAGAACCGATGTTATAAAGAGAGTGCGCAGAACGGTCCCACAAAAGGAGTTAGACGGGCTTGAAAGGCAAAATAATTTGAAAAAGGCTTTCTTTATTAGTTCAGATGTTGTAAAATTAAAGAAAGTTATTGTCGTTGATGATGTGTATACAACAGGCAGTACGATAGATGCGGTGGCAAAAGAATTAAGGCACCATGGGGTAGAACAGGTATATTTTATTACCCTTTGTATCGGTGAAGGGGTCTAATGTGATGTAATGGAGGGAATAATAGAATGAATGTGAGAAACTGCAGAAAATGTGGTAAACTTTTTAATTATGTGGCAGGACTTCCAATTTGTCCGGCATGTAAGGAAAAGGCAGAAGAGAGCTTTCAGTTTGTAAAGAAGTATATACGCGAGAATCCGAGAGCTGATATTCGTGAGGTTGCCCAGGCGTGTGAGGTGGAGACATCCCAGATCCAGCAATGGATCCGCGAGGAACGACTGGAGTTTACGGAAGATTCACCGATCAAGCTTCCGTGTGAAAATTGTGGAACTTTGATCCGTGCGGGTAAATATTGCGAAAAGTGTAAAGCGGCTATGGCGAAGAATCTGTCCAATGCAATTGACAAACCAAAGACAATTGTACAGGCTGCACCGGATAGACGTGATACACGCAACAGAATGCGTTATCTGGATAGGCATGAATAAACTGTCGGGTATGACAGATATATAAGGAAACATCAACTATGTTAAATGAAGAACGAATTAAATTAATGACTAAGATGGCTGCCTATGAGGCAAATGAAGGTAAAAAGAATGTGGCAATAGGCAATTATTTCAGAGGCGATTATATCGGACTTCAGGTAATCAAATCCATTATCAGTGCAACAATTGCTTTTCTGATCGTATTTGGATTGTTTATTTTTTATGATTTTGAAGTTTTTATGTCAGATATCTATAAGATGGATCTGCTGGGATTTGGTAAGACTGTTGTTATTGCATATCTTATCTTTGTGGCAGTGTATGCCCTGATCTCTTATATGATATACACATATCGCTATACAAAAGCGAGAAAGAGCCTGAAAATGTATTATAATAATTTAAAGAAACTTGCGTATCTCTATGACAAAGAGGGCAGAAGATAGACGCACATAATATAGAGCTATGAAAGGATATTACTATGACTAATTTACTTGTTTTCAGGGAGCAGCTTAAAAAGTTCTACAGTAAATATGAACTTTATATCACACCTTTTTGCAAGTTTTTGCTTGCATTGGTATCTCTTGTGGCGATCAACAGTAACATTGGCTATATGAGCACGTTGAAGAATGCAGCAGTAGTACTGATACTTGCACTTTTATGTTCTTTTTTACCAATGAATCTGACTGTTGTGATCGCAACAGCAGTGACATTGGCACATCTGTATGCATTTGCTCCGGAATGTGCAATTGTGGCACTGGCGGTATTTTTACTGTTGTTCATACTGTACTTTCGTTTTTCACCTAAGGACACTATTGCAGTGTTACTGACACCACTATGTTTTGTACTTAAGATTCCGTATGTTATGCCTTTGGCAGTGGGACTTGTGGGAACGCCGGCTTCTTCCGTAGCAGTAGCAAGTGGTGTGATCGTATATTATATGCTTGCAGGAATGAATGACAGCGCCTCTGTATTGAATACTTTTGATGCGGATGGTATGGTGGATAAGTTCCGCTACTGCATTGATACCTTTTTAGGTAACAGGGCAATGATGGTAGCAGTTGTGGCCTTTGTCGCAACAGTACTGGTGGTGTGGTTTATCAGAAGACTGAGTGTGGATCATGCATGGACGATCGCCATGATCACAGGTGCACTTTTGAACATTCTGATCTTACTGTTTGGGGATTTGATGTACAGCACCAATATTTCCATCATTGGCATTATTTTTGGCAGTATCGTATCAGTACTGCTTGTTAAAGTATTACAGTTCTTTGTGTTCAACGTTGATTATTCCCGAACAGAAATGGTTCAGTTCGAGGACGATGAATATTACTATTATGTTAAGGCCGTTCCCAAGAATACTGTAGCAACACCGGAGAAACGTGTTAAGACAATCCGTGTGCCGGAAAAAGCAGTAAACCGCAGTAAAAGGGAAGGAAGCCGCCAATAGAATCAATTTGACTGGAATGAAGATGTATGAAGGAACAGATTTTTACCTTTTTTAGTAAGTACATTTCAACTTTATCGTTGCAGGGAGTGAACGTGCGATGGGAGGATATAGTGGAGATTCTCATTATATCCTTTTTGGTGTACCAGATCATGACATGGATCAAAAATACCAAAGCATGGTTTCTGATGAAAGGTATAGGTATCATACTGATATTTATTCTTTTAGCAATCATTTTTGAAATGAATACGATTCTCTGGATTGTAGAGAATGTCCTGAGTATTGCGGTAATTGCAGTAGTTGTTGTTCTGCAGCCGGAGCTTAGACGGGCGTTGGAAGAATTGGGAAGAAAGAAATTTTTTGCAAGTCTGATGCCCTTTGACAAGGTGCAGTCAGAACGTTTCTCTGATAAGACTGTGAATGATCTGGTCAAGGCAAGTTTTGAAATGGGTAAGGTTAAGACAGGAGCACTTATGGTGATAGAGCAGAATGTGAAACTTACCGAGTATGAAAGGACAGGAATAGAAGTGGACGGATTGATATCCAGCCAGCTTCTGATCAATATATTTGAACATAATACACCGCTGCATGATGGAGCGGTCATTATCCGTGGAAACAGGGTAGTATCAGCTACCTGCTATCTGCCACTATCGGATAATATGGAAATCAGCAAAGAGCTTGGCACCAGACACCGTGCAGGCGTAGGCATTTCAGAAGTAACAGATGCCCTTACGATCATAGTATCGGAGGAGACAGGACATGTCAGTATTACTTATGAAGGAAAGCTGTATCGAAATCTGGACGCCAATGCTTTGAGAGAGAAGCTTCAGCTCATTCAGAATAAAGAGGTTGATGAGAAGAAGCACAGGTTATGGAAAGGAAGGGCTAAGGATGAAAAATAAGCTGACACATAATCTGGGACTAAAGATTCTTGCTCTTGTATTTTCCATAGGTCTGTGGTTCGTTGTAAATAATATTACTGATCCTGTGGTAAGAAAATCATTCAGCAATGTAGCGGTAGAGATCACGAATGCTGATATGATCACAAACGAGGGCAAAGTATATGAGATACAGGATGAGACGGATTCTGTAACTGTTACGGTAAGAGGTAAGAATTCTATTGTCAGCAACCTGAACAAAGAGGACATCAAGGCTGTTGCTGACATGTCGGATCTGAGCTTTATGAATACAGTTACGATTAAGTTGTCATGTACAAGAAGCAATTATAATTCACAATTGGAATTTTCAAGTAATGTAGAGAACCTGAAACTTACAATTGAAGATATGAAGAAAACTCAGTTCGTGATCAGTACAACGATTTCCGGAGAACCGGCTGACGGATATATTGTCGGTACAGTAACTCCAAGCCAGAACGTGGTCAGAGTATCAGGACCGGAATCTATTATCGATCAGATCGATCATGTAGATGCTACAGTAGATATCAGAGATACGTATACATCTGATATTACCACAAGTGTGGAATTGAAATTCCATGATGAGAATCATAACGAGATCAAGAGCAGTTCCATAAAAACGAATATTTCTACAATTAATGTTGTTGTTACAATATTGGCAACAAAAGATGTACCGGTAAAATTTGCAGTAACTGGTGAGCCGGCAGCAGGATACCTTACAACAGGTAATGTGGTCAGTGTTCCTGAAACAATAGCTGTTGCTGGCAGAAAGAATATACTTGACAGTACTTCTGAGATTCTTGTAACAGATTCTTCTCTTAGTGTGGAAGGTGCAACAGAAGATGTGACCAAGATTATTGCGATCAAGAAATACCTTCCGTCTGGAATACAATTCGCAGACAGCACCTTCAATGGAAATGTCAGTGTAACAGTTGGAGTGGAGCCTGAGGCTTCCAAGGAACTGGAGATACCTGTAAAGAATTTTGCAATAGGAAATGCTCCAGATGGATTTGATGTAACGATACAGGAATTTGAGGATGATTCTGTAAAGACTTATCCGGTTGCTGTGACTGGTATAGCGGATGATGTGAATAGTCTCAACGCAAGAGATATCATCGGCGTGGTAGATATGAACCTGATGCTCGAAAAACTGGGAATGGATAGTTGGGAAGCAGGAACATATTCAGGAGAAATTACATTTAACTTCCCGGATGATGTGAAAACACAGCAGACATATAATCTGACGCTGGTTGTGACACAACAAAAGGAAGAGGAATAATATAAGTATTTAGTTTTGGAGGATTAATAGTAATTATGGCTAGATTATTTGGCACAGATGGTGTACGTGGAGTTGCTAATGATGAACTGACTCCTATACTTGCAATGCAGCTCGGTCAGGCAGGAGCTTATGTCCTTTCCAAGGAAAAGGCGCACAAACCGACGATCATGGTAGGTTGCGATACAAGAATTTCAGGAGATATGCTTGCAAATGCATTGATGGCAGGAGCGTGCTCTGTAGGAGCAAACGTTGTATACGTAGGAGTTATTCCAACACCTGCGATCGCATATCTGACTAAGAAATATCGAGTAGATGCAGGAGTTGTGATTTCAGCATCACATAATCCTGTAGAATTCAATGGAATCAAGTTTTTTGATGGAAATGGATTCAAACTTCCGGATGCGCTTGAGGATGAAATCGAGGCATTGATCCGCAGCGGAATGAAGGATGTACAATTCCCGACAGGTCCAAGTGTAGGTAAGATCAAATATCGTACAGATGCCAGAGAAGAGTATATCAATCATGCAGTCAATGCGGTATCTGTGGATCTGACAGGACTTAAGATCGTAGTTGACTGTGCAGAAGGTGCTTCATACTATACTTCTGTAGAAACCTTAAAAGAATTGGGCGCGGAAGTCGTAGCGATCCACAATAACCCTGATGGAACAAATATCAATGCAAATTGCGGTTCTACACATATGGAAGAATTACAGGCAAGAGTCGTTTATGAGAAAGCCAATGTCGGACTGGCTTTTGACGGCGATGCTGACAGACTGCTGGCTGTGGATGAAAAGGGTAAAAGAGTAGATGGCGATGAGATCATGGCAATTGTCGGCAATCATATGAAATCAAAAGGACAGCTTAAAGACAATACGATCGTTGCTACTGTTATGAGTAATCTTGGATTTTTCCTGATGGGAAAAGAACAGGGAATTCATATTGAGCAGACTAAGGTTGGTGACAGATATGTATTAGAGCGTATGCTGGAAATTGGCGCTAATCTGGGCGGTGAACAGTCAGGACATATCATTTTTCTGGATGAGAATACAACAGGTGATGGATTACTGAGTGCATTACACTTATTACAGGTCATGGTAGAAACGGGTAAGCCGTTATCTGAACTCTCCAAGATCATGACAGTCTTGCCACAGGCCTTGGTAGGAGCGAAAGTGCCAAATCATAAAAAGGACAGCTATATGGAATATGCAGAAATTGCAGATGCTATAGCACGTGTAAGTGCCAAGTTTGAAGGAGAAGGACGTGTTCTGATCAGACCTTCAGGAACAGAACCTCTGGTCAGAGTTATGATTGAAGGTAAGGATCAGGCCATGATAGAAAAAGAGGCAAAAGAACTTGCGGAATTGATCCAGAATGTAATGCTGTAAATTATAGAAGCAATTGGTAGCAATACAAGAGCGGCTATCATCATAAATGTGGAGGAATGAATATGGTAAGCCAGAAGGTAACAATTAAGAATCCAACAGGTCTGCATCTGAGACCGGCAGGGATTCTCTGCAAGGAAGCAATGCAGTTTCAGTCACTTATTACTTTTACGTTTCGTGAAAGTACGGCAAATGCCAAAAGTGTACTGAGTGTATTGGGAGCTTGTGTAAAGAGTGGAGATGAAATTGAGATCCACTGTGACGGACCAGATGAAAAGGAGGCTCTTGCTGTAATTGTCAATGCAGTAGAGAGTGGACTGGGTGAATAAAGAAAATTGTAAATTATGAAAACAGCCGAAGGTGTTTTTCGGCTGTTTTCTATGGTTTTGTTTCAGATAAGAGCGTGCGCGGAAATGAGGCCAGTGTGAAAAATCCATATACGGAAGATTTTTCACACACGAGATTTGTGTCAGTGCGTACTTGACACAAACTCGGCATGCGCAAAGAGCGTGCGCGGAAATGAGGAATAAGATGAAAAAAATAATTGTAACAGGATGTAACGGACAATTGGGACGTGCAATCAATAAAGTATATGAAAACAGTAGAGAATATGAGTGTGTAAACACAGATGTTGCACAGCTTGATATTACGAATATTGAAGATGTATTGAGGCTGACTGAGGAGGTAAGACCCTATGCGATCATCAACTGTGCTGCGCATACAAATGTAAATGCCTGCGAAACAGATGTGGATAATGCGTATAGAATAAATGCCATAGGACCGAGAAATCTAAGCATTGCGGCTGCCAGACATAATGCGAAACTGGTGCATATTTCTACGGACTATGTATTTAGTGGAGATTCTGAAAAACCTTATATTGAGTTCGATCAGACAGGGCCACAGGGAATGTATGGTAAGACAAAGCTTGCGGGTGAAAATTTTGTAAAGCAATTTGCAAAGGATTATTTTATCATCCGTACAGCATGGTTATATGGAGATGGCAAGAACTTTGTAAAGACGATGCTTAACTTATCTCAGACACATGACAAGGTGCGTGTTGTAGGAGATCAGATAGGCTCTCCTACAAGCGCATCAGAACTTGCAAAAGCAATTGCATATTTACTGCCCACAGATAATTATGGATTGTTCCACGGTACTTGCGAAGGATATACAAGCTGGGCTGATTTTACAAAAGAAATATTCAGACTGGCTGGTAAAAAAACAGAAGTAGAGACAATTACAACACAGGAATATCTGGCTGATGCTACAGGAATCGTCGCACCAAGACCTGCACACTCTATTCTGGAAAACTATATGTTCAAGCTGACTACAAATCATATGTTTGCACAATGGGAGGATGCCATTGCAGAATATATGCGTTTAAATAATTAATGATACAGAGTCATTACAATAAATGCAATGATAATACCAAGAATAGCGCCCATAAGAACCTGAAGAGGTGTATGTCCGACTAATTCCTTGAGCTTCTCATCTGTGGACAGTTCTTTATTCATGCCTTCGAACAGATCGATCATTTCGTTTAGCACTTTTGCCTGTATTCCGGTTTCACGGCGTACACCAAGGGCATCGTACATAACGATAATGGCGAGAATTGTGCAGACAGCAAATGGAAAACTGTCCAGACCATATTGGATGCCGGTGGCAGTGGACAGGGCGCACACAGTAGCAGAATGGGAACTTGGCATACCGCCACTTCCTACCAGACGTTCAGGAACGAAGCTTTTGTTAAGATACATGTGGATACCGGTCTTGAGCAATTGGGCTACAAGCCAGCCGAGGACGGAAGCAACCAGAATCTGGTTGTGAAATAGCAGATAGAATTGATTCATATATACAGATACCTTTCTCTATAGTTAGTAGCGGGACGGAATAACAGTCCCAACTAACCCCTATTATAACGAAGGTATGGGGAAAGTACAACGGAATATTTGTATTGCAACATAATGTTTGGACGTGTATACTATAAAAAGCATAATGTTTTGTAAACTAAACTGGATATGATATTAAGTGAGGTATAATACATGAATAATAAAATAGCATTGATTACAGGTATTACAGGGCAGGATGGTTCCTATCTTGCAGAATTCCTGCTTGAGAAGGGATACGAAGTACATGGACTTGTCAGAAGACACAGTATCTCGAATACTGCAAGAATCGACCATTTGATCGCTTCTGATTATCATAAGACTAAGTTCTTTTTGCATTTTGCTGATACGACAGATTCTTCCAATCTGATGAGACTTATTGGTGAGATCAGACCAACAGAAGTATACAATCTGGCAGCACAGTCACATGTTGGTGTATCTTTTGAAGTACCGGAATATACAGCAGAAGCAACAGGTGTCAGTACACTTAAACTTCTGGAGGCAATCCGTGTAAACGGCGGTAACTGCAGATATTATCAGGCATCTACTTCAGAATTGTTTGGCGGTATTCCTGAGACTGCACCACAGAGCGAGGCTACACCTTTTTATCCAAAGAGTCCATATGGTGCTGCCAAGCTGTATTCTTACTGGATCACGGTAAATTACAGAGAGTCTTATAACATGTTTGCATGTAACGGAATTCTGTTCAATCATGAATCGCCAAGGCGTGGTGAGAATTTTGTGACCAGAAAGATTACCCTTGCGATTGCTAATATTATTGCGGGTAAGCAGGACAAGCTTTCCCTTGGCAATATGAATGCGAAGAGAGACTGGGGCTTTGCCGGTGATTATATAGAAGGTATGTGGCTGATGTTACAGCAGGATAAACCTGGTGATTATGTACTGGCTACGAATGAGACACATACAGTACGTGAATTTGTAGAAGCTGCTTTTGAAGAACTGGGAATTGAAGTCAGCTGGGAAGGAACCGGCGTAGATGAGAAGGGTTATGATGCAAAGACCGGTAAGCTTCTGGTTGATGTAAATCCTGAATTCTACCGCCCGGCAGAAGTTGAGTTCTTATGGGGAAATCCTGCTAAGGCAGAGAAAGAACTTGGATGGAAGCGCAAAGTTGATTTCAAACACTTGGTTGCTATGATGATGGATTCAGAT
>CAYRAW010000033.1:0-17510 GCA_964422225.1 uncultured Roseburia sp. | reverse complement strand
GTTTATTTAATTACCATCCATATCAAAATCTGCACCATCGGTTCCAATATCCAGCGTATTCAATGTTCTGCGCTTTCTTCTTGCCACCTCTGACTGCTCCAGAATAAAGTCCTTGATCGCCCTTGCATTCTTAATATGAACCATATTAAGCTGCGGGCTGGTGGTATCGCCTGTATAACATATAATTGTACCAAGACCAAATATCCTCTCCCACAAGGAAGTCTTTAACGTTACATCCTGTACTTTATACATATAGCAGTCATTTTCCTCTTTGCTCAAGAAACCCGTATCAACAGTAATGACCTCTTCTTTTACTGTGTATACCGTAAAAGTAAACGGAAGTCCAAAAAATATCCATCTCTTTCGCTCTCTAAATTCCATCCTTCTCCTCCTGTTATCCAACCATTCGATTTTAGTTATTTTCCTGTTTACAGTATAACACAAAATTCACAAATATCCTATTCATAAAATTTAATTTTTTCATTGCAAGCGCATCCAAGATATGCTATGATAGCACAAGTGAGTGAATTTATATAAACATTTAAGAAGGAGTAAGACCATGGCTGTATCTATGAGCGAAGATAAGTATATCGACGTATTTCATCCGATAGCCAGATTATTTCCTTTTTTCATTTTCAGACATTTCACTTTTTATATTGGTAATTTTTCAAGAAGAGAATATATCTCTTCTTTTCTTTTGCCAAAAATCAGAACTATTCTGTCCCAATTTGCATGGCTTTGAATAGTTGTCCAAAATTCTAAGGAGGTTTTCTATGAGACATTTAATGAGCCCACTTGATTTCTCTGTGGAGGAACTTGACAAGTTATTTTCACTTGCCAGCGACATTGAACACAATCCTGCAAAATACGCACATGCCTGTGCCGGCAAGAAGTTGGCTACCTGCTTTTATGAACCAAGCACACGTACCAGACTGAGTTTTGAAGCTGCCATGCTGAACCTCGGCGGCAGTGTCCTCGGTTTCTCAGATGCCAACTGCTCATCAGCCTCAAAAGGTGAAAGCGTATCCGATACCATCCGTGTCATCTCTTGTTTTGCTGACATCTGTGCTATGCGCCACCCAAAAGAAGGTGCCCCTATGGTAGCTGCCTCCCATTCCAGAATCCCGGTTATCAATGCCGGAGATGGTGGACATCAGCATCCTACTCAGACCCTGACTGACCTGATGACGATCAAATCTTTAAAGGGGAAACTGAATAACTTTACAATAGGTCTATGTGGCGACCTGAAATTTGGTCGAACCGTTCATTCCCTGATCAATGCTCTGGTCCGCTATGATAATATTCATTTCATCTTTATCTCCCCGGATGAATTAAAAGTTCCTGAATATATCACAGAGATGCTCCATGAGAAAGGCATTCCTTACGAAGAGGTGACCAAACTTGAAGATGTAATGCCAGAGCTTGATATTCTATATATGACTCGTGTACAAAAAGAACGTTTCTTTAATGAAGAAGATTATGTCCGTCTGAAAGATTTCTACATTCTCAATAAAGAGAAAATGGAATTAGCCAAACAGGATATGATCATACTTCACCCTCTTCCCCGTGTCAACGAAATTTCTGTTGAAGTGGATGACGACCCAAGAGCAGCATACTTTCGTCAGGTACAGTACGGTGTATATGTAAGAATGGCATTACTGTTGACTTTATTAGAGATTCAAGTAGAAGCGTAGTAGGAGGTATTGTAATGTTAAATGTAGGTAAAATTGAAGAAGGTTTCGTTCTGGATCATATCAAGGCGGGCAAAAGCCTGAGTATCTATAACCACTTAGGTCTGGACAAGCTGGATTGTACGGTTGCGATTATCAAGAATGCCAAGAGCGGCAAGATGGGCAAAAAAGATATCCTCAAAGTAGAATGTGATATCAATACTCTTAATCTGGATATTCTGGGTTTCATCGACCATAACATCACTGTCAATGTGATCAAGAATTCCGAAATTGTGCAGAAGCGTCAGCTTACTTTGCCCCGCGAGATCAAGAACGTATTGAAATGTAAAAATCCACGTTGCATTACTTCTATTGAGCAGGAACTTCCCCATATCTTCGTCCTTACTGATGAAGAAAAAGAAGTCTACCGTTGCAAATATTGTGAAGAGAAATACAGCAGTTCTGATTTATAAAATTGTTGTAGCATTAAAAAATGCAGATACCAGAGATCAATTTTCTCCGATATCTGCATTTTATTTTTCATACGGTTCCAGTTAGTTAAAACTTACTACTTCATCCTTCGGCTTCTTAGTCGGTACAACACTGATTGCATGAAGAACAGGGCCTTCTCCATTATAGTCCTTCCAAAACTCCTGATGAACAGTAGCTGTTACTTCTACCCACTCCTTATTGGTCAGCTCAGCACTCTTATCATATTTGCAGGCATATCCCAGAAAAGCCATATCCTCTGCACAACATGTCATAGCCATTCTGCCCGGTACAAAATAATCCGTGCTTCCATCCTTTGGTCTTAATACCATGGCTTTGAACTTAATTGTCTTGCCAATATAACGGTTCAGATTATCCATAGCATCCAGATACCAGATGCCATAAGCATACGTGTCCAGATCAATCACCGGTTGATTCAGGTCAAACGGCAGATCCTCTTCAAGAATCTGGTTGATCTCACCATCCTTATCTTCAAAAACAACATCTGCGGTAGGATTTACAGCCTTGATATTACGTTTGAAGTTTCCTAACTGATCGTTAAGTCCGTCACATCTGTTAAAGATGATCAGCTCTGACTTTCTGATCTGTTCTGCAAGCAATGACTTCATATTTGTATAATAAGTCTGGAAAGTAGATCCATTGATCGTAGTGATCTGCTGTTCTACTGTCCAATGCCATGGAAGCTTCATATTCTTACAATTCCACATACCATTGTATTCTACAATAATGCGTTCAGGCTTGTATTTCTTTTCCAGTTCGATCAGATTCTCCGGTGTGAACTCAGATTCCTCATCAATCACTTCCATCACTGTTCTGCTCTTGCGAAGGATATCTGCATCATATTCCACCTCACCTTCCTCACAGACGATCAAAAGTGTCTTCCCTCTGATCTGAAAATAAGGCTGTGAAATCGTGTAGGTGATAAATTCTGTTTTACCACTCTCCAGAAATCCGTTGATAATATATACAGGTTTCATACTTTACCTCTATCCTATTTCTTATTTTGTAAACAATGCCTTCAGATTGTCCTCATTCAGCTTGGAACCAATGACACAGATCTTACCTGTTACTTCAGGTACTCCAGTTCTGACATTGCTTTCTTCCGGTACATAGTCGAAATTGATCCATGTTCCATCACCTGCCGGAAGCATACCTTTGGCACGAAGGATCACACCATAAGTATCTGCATCATCCAGTTTCTTAAGGATTGTCTCGATCTCAGCCTTCGTATAAGCAGTTGGTGTCTCCATACCCCAGCTGGTGAATATCTCATCAGCATGATGATGGTGATGATGCTCGTGGTCATGGTCATGATCGTGGCAGCCACATGTGCAGTTCTCATCATGCTCATGATGGTGATGCTCATGTTCTTCCTCATGATCGTGATGATGTTCTTCATGGTCATGGTGATGATGTTCATGCTCGTCCTCATCATGATTGTGGTGGTGATGATGTTCATGCTCGTCCTCATCATGATCGCGATCATGGCAGCCACAAGTACAATCTTCCCCATGATCGTGATGATGGTGCTCATGTTCATCATGAAGCTTGGCAACCTCTTCCATCAGCTCTGCTTCCAGATCTTTGGCATTTTCAATCGTTTCCAGAATTTTCTTGCCATCCAGTTCATCCCATGGAGTCGTAATAACAGTCGCTTTGCTGTTATGCTCACGGATGATCTCCAATGCTGCATTGAGCTTGCTTTCGCTGATATCAGCAGTCCTGCTCAAAATAATCGTACCTGCATGCTCGATCTGATTTAAGAAAAACTCACCAAAGTTCTTAGCGTACATCTTACACTTGTTGGCATCTACAACTACCACCGCACTGTTAAGTTGAACATCAACATCCGACTTTACATTCTGTACTGCCTTCATAACATCAGAAAGCTTACCGACACCTGATGGCTCGATCAAAATTCTTTCTGGATGATACTTATCAAGCACTTCAGCTAATGAACTGCCAAAGTCGCCAACCAGTGAACAGCAGATACACCCGGAGTTCATTTCCTTGATTTCTACGCCAGCTTCCTTTAAGAAACCTCCATCAATACCGATTTCGCCAAATTCATTCTCGATCAATACTACCTTGGAAGCATCCATTGCTTCTTTTAACAGCTTCTTGATCAAAGTTGTCTTACCTGCTCCTAAAAAACCTGAAAATATATCTATTTTAGTCATACTATAAAACCTCCTGTCAATTAATTAACTGGTTATAGGGATTCTACTCCCAATTTATTATGGTATCACAATTACCTCAAAAAACCAATAGTTCCAAGTATTAAAAGTTCATGAAGAACCACATGCCCTATGATTCACTCTGCTTCGGTGCCCGATTCACAATATAGATTCCTGCACATACAAAAATCAAAGCCAGAATACACACCACGCCGATACTTCCTGACTCCTTTAAGAAAATAGCAGATAAAATCACTCCAAACACCGGATTCATGAATCCAAATACTGTAACTCTCGACACAGGATTGTATTTTAACAGCACACCCCACATAGAATAAGCTACCGCAGAAATCACAGCAAGATACAGCAGCATCGCAATTCCCGCTCCACTGATCACGGTCAGCCTTCCCCCCATGATCAGCCCGCATACTACCATGATCATTCCTCCAAGGACAAACTGATATCCGCTTAACGTCACCGGGTTCTCATCCTGTGAATATCTCTTGATCATAACAGAGGAAAAGGCATAGGCAATCGTAGAAAGCACGATAAATCCATCCCCTGTAAATGTAAATGCCATATCAATACCACCCGTAATATTTACCAGTACTACGCCCACAAAACCTATAATACAGCCAAGCATCTTTCTTGTGGTAAGTTTCTCCTGATGAAAGATCAAACTAGCCACCAAAATGTAAATGAAAACATTTACCCCCTCAATGATGGATGCCTTTACACCAGAGGTATTAGCCAAACCTATATAAAAAAACAAATATTGAGCCACAGTCTGAAGCATACACAATTTTGCAATTTTCCCCCATGAGCCTTTCTTTGGCACCAGGACCTTATGATTTAATACACTACCAATTATGATCGCAAGAATTCCAGCCAGAGTAAATCTGCATCCTGCAAATAATATCTGTGTCGCAGTCGCATCAGACGGAATCTCGAATAGCTGGTATCCGATCTTAATACAGGGAAAAGCACTGCCCCATAGTGCACAACACAGGAGTGCTCCTAACCATACTACTATTGTTTTTGTCATAAACTGTTCCTTCGTCTTCATATATGTATCTCCTCGTATTAACAGGCAATTACTCCACCTGTATTCCCTATAAAACAAGAACGGAACGCAAACCAGATCATGCTGCTTCGCGTTCCGCTATGTATCCTCTCACCTATTCGCCTGTCAAGTCGAATTAATCTGAGTATGGAATCTGTCAGGCTACTACATACTCTTCCAGACGTTCCATCAACTCTCTTCTTTCTTCCTGCTCTGCATGGATATCCAATGTCAATGGCTTCGTGCAGTCACAGCTCAAAACCCCAAGCAATGATTTTGCATCCAGATAAGTATTTTTCCCGCTGATCAGATCAATATCATAAGAAACACTTCTTGTAATATCAATAAAATCCTTTACCTTATCTACAGAATCCAATAACACTTTAACTCCCATATTTAACTCCCTTTCTGTTCCCTCGCTCATTTTTACACGCCTTTGTAATCCTTATGTCTACCAAAGACATACTTTACTCTGCTATTATGCCGCATTTTATACGCATAAGCAAGTCTTTAGTTATTTTTCTAATCTTATTGCATTTTCTTGCTCATTTCTAAAAAAATATTGTGCATTTTTACATATCTATTCAAATTATTAAATATATAACAAGTATTTAAAGGGAGTTTGCCACTCATAAGCTATTATATCGGACAAAATATGTGTTTTTATGTTATTTCTCGTCTATATCAACAAACTTAACATTTGTTTATAAATATTCCTTTAATTTCTCAATAAGAATGTCATATTCAGCATTTGTAAGCGTCTTCTGTTTAGGGTCCATGGCAAAAGTACCTCCCCACTCGAACTCATCCTTATACTTGGGAACTAAGTGGAAATGAAGATGATGACCTGTATCTCCATATGCACCATAATTTACCTTATCAGGATGAAAAGCAGCATGAATTGCCTTGGCAACATGGTTCACATCAGCAATGAAAGCATTTCTGTCTGCTTCCGACAGTTCGATCATTTCACTTACATGATGTTTGCTGGCTACGATACATCTGCCCTTATGACTCTGTTCTTTAAACAGATATACCTTAGAAGCCGGTAATTCACAGATCTTAATACCAAACTTATCTACCAACTCCCCTTCAACACAATATGCGCAATTATTATCTATCATTTCCATACACCTTTCTTTTGTCTGTTTTCAATGGATTTTACCTGAAATACTATCATAGAAAAAGGCATCACCCGAATGGTATGATGCCTCCTTGGTATTATACATCCTAAACTTATTTCTGTACAAGATGAATAGCAAATCCACCAATTTCATCTTCAAGATAAATAGCTGTCAGCTTGCCATTTTTAACAACAGCAGAGTCTTCAATGAACTTAGCGCCCTTAACAGACTCTAAATAATTCTTAGCACGAGCTACACTGTTTGTACCAATTGCAATGTGACCATTAGCACCACGACCGATCTTCTTCATTGCTTCCACTTCAATACCAGCAAAGATAGAACTGTTTCCAACCTTCTTGGAGAAACCAAACAGGTTATCAAACTTGGAAGCTACAGAATCTGCTGCTGCTTCATCTTCACAGTTAATACCAATATGTCTTAATTCAAAACCAAGCATTGTTCTGACAGCTTCTTCTGTCAAAGCCTGGATCTCATCAAACTTACCTGCTGCTACTAGATCCTTCTTAACCATCCAGGAACCACCACATGCAATGATCTTATCGAATGCAAGATAATCACAGATATTCTTTGCGTTGATTCCACCTGTAGGCATGAACTTCATCTGTGTATAAGGAGCTGCCATGGATTTGATCATGTTCAGTCCACCAGCTGCCTCTGCAGGGAAGAACTTCACAACGTCAAGTCCTAACTCGATAGCTGCTTCTACATCAGAAGGATTAGATGTACCAGGAGTTACAGGAACACCCTTCTCGATACAATACTTAACGATCTTAGGATTTAAGCCAGGGCTAACGATGAATTTAGCGCCTGCATTTACTGCACGATCTACCTGTTCTGTTGTTAATACAGTACCTGCACCAACTAACATTTCAGGGAACTTCTGTGCCATGATTCGGATAGATTCTTCTGCTGCTGCAGTTCTGAATGTGACTTCTGCACAAGGAAGACCACCCTTGATCAATGCTTCTGCTAAAGGTTCAGCATCTTTTGCATCATCTAATACAACAACCGGAACAATACCGATCTTACTGATTTTCTCTAATACTTCGTTCATTTCTTTATCTCCTAAACAAATATGAAAATTTACGAAGTGCCTCTTGCTATCTACATATAAATCGCAAGCCGGGCTACTCGCCCTATATTAAGCTATGAAAGCAATCTCTCGTAAGCAAGCTTACTTCGATTGCTTTCACATCTTAATGCACTTCTCGTTTATGTCCTTTACTGTGGCTGCTTGCCAATGTAAGCCAAGATACCACCATCAACATACAGGATATGTCCATTTACAGCATTGGATGCATCAGAAGCAAGGAATACTGCTGGTCCGCCAAGTTCGTCTGCCTGTAACCATCTTCCGGCAGGTGTCTTGGAGATGATGAAGGAATCGAAAGGATGTCTGCTGCCATCCGGCTGTCTCTCGCGAAGAGGAGCAGTCTGAGGAGTTTCAATGTAACCAGGTCCAATACCATTACACTGAATGTTGTACTCGCCGTACTCAGAACAGATATTTCTTGTTAACATCTTTAAGCCACCCTTAGCTGCTGCATATGCAGATACAGTTTCACGGCCAAGTTCAGACATCATGGAGCAGATGTTGATGATCTTACCATGACCCTTCTTGATCATAGAAGGAATAACAGCCTTGGATACAATGAAAGGTGCATTTAAATCTACATCAATAACCTGTCTGAATTCTGCTGCTGTCATATCGCACATAGGGATTCTCTTAATAATACCTGCGTTATTTACAAGGATGTCGATCACACCAACTTCCTTCTCAATTGTAGCTACAAGTGCATTTACAGCCTCTTCATTTGTAACATCACATACATATCCGTGAGCATCAATGCCCTCTTCTTTGTATGCTGCAAGTCCCTTGTCTACAAGTTCCTGCTTGATATCATTGAATACGATAGTAGCTCCTGCTGCTGCCATAGACTTAGCGATTGCGAAGCCGATACCGTAGGAAGCACCTGTGATAAGAGCAATTTTGCCTTCAAGTGAGAATGGATTAGTATTTGCCATAATTATAATTCCTCCTGTATATATTTATTTTAAATAATTATTTTTTAACTAACGCTGTACACGTCCGGAAGCATCGCCGCCTGCAAGTGTTTCAACTTCTTTTCTGGATACCAGGTTGAAGTCGCCAGGAATTGTATGCTTTAATGCAGATGCTGCTACACCATATTCAAGAGCAGCCTTGAAATCCTTACCATCTAACAGACCACAGATAACGCCGCCCGCGAAGGAATCTCCACCACCTACACGGTCTACGATAGGATGGATGCTGTATTCTTTTGAATGATAGAATTCCTTTGTATCTCTTGAATAGATACATGCTGACCAGCCATTGTCAGATGCAGAATGGCTTACTCTTAAGGAAGAGATGCAGTACTCGAAGTTGTAATCTGCTACCATCTGCTCAAAGATTGACTTGTAACCGGCAAGTTCAAGATCACCGCTTGTTACATCTGTATTACCAGGCTTGTAACCAAGTACAAGTTCAGCATCTTCTTCGTTACCGATACATACATCAACATACTGCATCAGGTTCTTCATAACCTTCTGAGCCTTTTCAGAAGACCATAACTTCTTACGGAAGTTTAAGTCTACAGAAACCTTAACGCCATGCTTCTTAGCAGCCTTTAAAGCTTCTTCTGTTAATACTGCTGCTGAATCAGAGATAGCAGGTGTAATACCTGTAAAGTGGAACCAGTCAACACCTTCAAAGATCTTGTCAAAATCAAAATCTGCTGCTGTAGCTGTAGAGATAGAAGAATGAGCTCTATCATATACAACCTTGGAAGGACGCATGGAAGAACCTGACTCCAGGTAATAGATACCAAGTCTTTCACCACATCTGGCAATATTCTGTGTACCTACATTATATTTTCTTAAAGCAGCAACTGCACACTCACCTAATTCGTTATCAGGAACTGCTGTAACAAACTGTGCTTCGTGTCCATAATTTGCAAGAGATACAGCTACGTTAGCTTCACCGCCGCCGTAGTTGATATCAAACTCGTCTGCCTGGATAAACTTCTCATTGTTAGGTGTAGAAAGTCTTAACATAATCTCACCCATTGTCACTACTTTTTTACTCATGATAATAATCCTCCATCATTTATCATTTTTCTATTATTCTTGAAGTAATCTCGGATACTTTCATATCCATTTATATATGTGTTGCATTGTAAGCCGCTGTAAACAACAGTCTGTTTACAATGTTACGCCCTGTTTAAAGATTGCCATATCATGGAAGCCTGCAATTTCACTCTTCACTTCTTTACCGGAAGCTACCGCTACAACTTCATCAAACAATCTCTTACCTACTGTATCAAGATCTTCACCCTCCGCTACGACACCTGCATTGAAATCAATCCAGTTGTCCTTCTTACCTGCCAGTCTTGAATTACTTGAAATCTTCATTGTAGGTACCGGACATGCAAAAGGTGTACCACGTCCAGTTGTAAACAATACGATATGTGCTCCGCTCGCTGCCAGTGCAGTCGCTGCTACCAGATCATTACCCGGTGCACTGAGCAGATTCAGTCCCGGAGTAGATACTGTCTCTCCATATGCCAGAACGCCCTTCACAATAGCGCTTCCTGACTTCTGTGTACAGCCAAGGGACTTGTCCTCTAATGTAGAGATACCACCCTTTTTGTTTCCCGGTGACGGATTTTCATATATTGTCTGATTATGACTCTTGAAATAGTTCTTAAAGTCATTGATCAAATCTACTGTTTTATTAAATAATTCTTCATTTGCACAACGGTTCATCAGAATCGTTTCGGCGCCAAACATTTCCGGCACTTCAGTAAGGATCGTTGTTCCCTTCTTACTGATCAGGATATCAGAGAAACGTCCAACTGTCGGGTTGGCTGTAATTCCCGAAAATCCATCACTGCCACCGCATTTCATGCCGATTACAAGCCTGGATACGCTGATTGGTTCACGTTTGAACTGAGAGGCATATTCTGCAAGCTCTTTTACGATTTCAACACCATCTGCGATCTCATCATCGCTTTCCTGACACACAAGGAATTTCACTCTGTCCGGATTATACTCGCCGATATAATTCTTCAGTACATCAATGTTACTGTTTTCACAACCGAGTCCTAATACCAGAACGCCCCCGGCATTAGGATGATTGATCAGATTTGCAAGAATCTGTCTTGTATGCTCCTGATCATCTCCCATTTGAGAACATCCATAAGGATGTGGAAATGCACAGACAGCTTCAATATTCTCCCTGACAAGATTCTTTGACAGATCTGCGATCTTGCTTGCAATATTATTTACACAGCCAACTGTCGGGATGACCCAGATCTCATTTCTGACACCCACCTTGCCATTCTCACGGTTATATCCCATGAAAGTAACATCCTCTGTGAATTTTTCCTCAGGAAGTTTAGGTTCATAGCTGTAATCCAGCAAATCACCCAGACCGGTTTTCAGATTATGGGTATGAATCCATTCTCCTGCTTTTACATCTGCTGTTGTATTACCAATCTTGAAACCATACTTAATAACAGGTGTTCCCTTAGGCAGATCCTTCAGTGCAAATTTATGTCCTGCCGGGATCTCTGTTGTTGTAACAACTGTTACAACGCCTGTTGTATCTTCTACTGTAACGGTTTCATTCTGCGGAATCGTTTCAAGAGCGACTGCCACATTATCATTCTCATGGATTTTAATAAACTTTGCCATACAATTTTCCTTTATAAATGTAACCGCTTACCTACAGCGCCATGTATATTATTTTAATATATGTAGCGCTGTATGTCACGCTGTTTTTTGTAAAATATTTATTATTTTCAATCATTTATAATACTATTTTCGTCACAATGATTAAAAATTCTTCTCAATAGCTTTTCTCATGCCCAGTGTTCTAATGTCTTCCAGGTATGCAGTTACAGCATCACTTAAACCAGCAACCTTGGTCAGATCCTGTCCATGGAAATTCTCATTGCTCAGATAAGCATTTACGAATTCTGCAGAAGGCTTGCTGCTGTTAGCTGCAAAGAACTCAAGAACAGCCATATCATCCATAATGTTGTATTCCTGACCGTTTCTATGTCCGATCAACGCCTTGTCACGGATCTCGCTGCCTGTATAGAATGCCATCAATGCTGCGATAGAGAATGTAAGATGCTTAGGAAGTTCTCTCTTTCTCTCAACATATCCTAATAAGGAAGGCATACATCTTGCTCTCCACTTGGATACCGAGTTAAGCGAAATAGATAATAACGCATGTTTGATATATGGATTGCGGAATCTTCCATCAACTGCTGATGCGAACTCTAACAGATCCTCCTTAGGAAGGTCAAGTGTAGGAATTACTTCATCATAGATTGTCTGATGCATGAAGTTGCCGATCAGTTCATCCTCCATAGATTCTCTGACATAATCATTACCAGCAAGATAAGAAGCCAGAACGAAAGATGTATGAGCACCGTTCAGGATACGAACCTTTCTCTGTTTATAAGGCTTCTGATTATCTGTAAAGATAACAGGAAGTCCTGCTTCAGGAAGAGGCAATTCCTTGCTGATGTCCTTGGAACTTTCAATTACCCACAAGCCAAAGGGTTCTGCTGTAACAACGATATTATCCTGATATCCGAATTCTTTCCAGAGTTCCTCCGCATCATCTCTTGGATAACCTGTAACAATACGGTCTACTAATGTAGAGGTAAATACACAGGCATCATCAAGCCATGTTAAGAAACCTTCTTCCAGATTCCAGAGCTTAGCAAACTTAACAACACATTCTTTTAAATGAATACCATTATCATCGATCAGTTCTACAGGAAGCATTACAAGTCCCTTGTCTGCTGCACCGTTGAAATGTTTATATCTTGTATAGAGGAACTTACACAGCTTGCCAGGATATGTCTTGGGAGGCTCAGCTTCAAACTTATCTGTATCATCATATACGATGCCTGCCTCTGTTGTATTGGATACAATATATCTTAAGGAGTCTAACTTGGCATAATCAGCATATTTCTGGTATTCGCCATATGCATCTACTGCATCTGCAACACTTGTTACCACTCTCTTGATCACCTTAGGCTCACCATCAACGATACCCCTTAAACATACGGTATACTGGCAGTCCTGCTTATGGAACATGTCGAGATTACCAAACTCGATGGGTTTTACCAGAACGATATCTCCATCAAACTTTCCTGATTCATTTGCAATGTCAATCATGTAATCAACAAACGCACGTAAGAAATTTCCTTCACCGAACTGAAGTACTTTAATGGGTCTTTCTTTTTTTCCGGTCTTTGCCGCATTTAATAATTCCATTGTCATATCTCCTATCAAATCATTGGTTTTACTTACATCAATCTGTAAGTGCTTACATTTGCATTTTATATTGTTTTTCTCAGAAAGTCAACTACCTTTTTTCAATAAAAAAATCCCTAAATTCATGGTTTTTTCATGTTTCAGGGATGATTGGCATATATAAAATATTTTTTTGCGCTTGCTTTTTAAATCTGCTTAATGTATTCTGTCTATGAAAACAGTTACATTTTTAATTGTAAACGTTATTATGTCAACCAGGTTAAAAGGGGGAATATGCTGCCATGACAATTTATGACATTTCAGAAAAGGCGGGCGTATCTATTGCAACTGTATCCCGTGTCCTCAACGGGAACACAAATGTAAAGCCCAAAACAAAAAAGCGAGTCATGGATGTAATAGAAGAATACGGTTATACACCTAATGCATTTGCGAGGGGATTAGGTCTGAATACTATGAATACGATCGGCATACTTTGTGCAGATTCTTCTGATCTGTACCTTGCCAAAGCCGTTTACTATATAGAACAACTTCTTCGTGAAAACGGATACAACTCTATCCTGTGCTGTACAGGTTATGATTTTCAGATAAAAAAATCCTCCATGGAACTGCTGTTATCCAAACGTGTTGACAGTGTGATCATGGTAGGTTCTAACTTTATCTCCGACGATGCCGATTCTAATCAGTATATCAAAGATGCGGCAGCCCAGATTCCTGTCATGCTTTTAAATGCTGATTACGATCATCCTAATGTATACTGTACATTATGTGATGATTATAAATCCATATTGGAGGCTACCCAGACTTTATTTGCGAGTGGGGTACACAACGTTCTTTATTTGTATAATTCACAGTCCTACTCCGGTCTCAAGAAATTATCCGGCTATCAGGCCGCTATTCTACAGAGCAGCCACCCATTCAGACCTGAATTTGCTCAGTATTATAACGGAGAGCGTGAAAATATTGATGCCATAGCTGATTTTCTTACACAAATAAATGAAAGCGGTATCTGTTTTGACGGTATCATAGCCTCTGATGATATTCTTGCTATCGGCGCAATGAAATACTGTAAACGTCAAAATCTATCTGTTCCTGATGATTTTGCTATTATCGGATATAACAATTCACTTCTGGCATCCTGTTGTGAACCTCCTCTTACTTCTGTGGACAGCCATTTGCATACTCTATGCAATCAACTGGTCAAAACACTGATGGGCGTTTTGTCAGGACAGGAAATGCCTCAGAAAGTAATCTTTTCCGGAGAATTGAAAATACGTGGAACCACCCGTTCCTTCTGATCTTTTGCTGCGATCTGAATCAGGAATACACACAGTTCTTTCATGATCTCCTTTGTATCCTGATCCAGATTCCGATACGCATTCCAGATTCCGGTCCAGTTCTTCCACGTCTCCTGTGGAAGTTCAGACAAAGTCTGTGCCTGTGTTGTTTCCAGTAATTCAAAGAAGCTATCCAGAAATCCTTTGATTTTTTCCCTGTCCAGCGCAAACAGCCATGCATTCATTTTTTTGTAAAGCTGCATGCGCCTCATGTCCTGTTTATCGCTGATCACGAAATCACTTCCTTCAATTTTCCATGAAAGTGGAATATGTTGCAATACGCCTATTTCACTGCTTTCTATCAGAATATAATCTTCCTCTCCCTGCATGAGCATTCCTACAAAAGATTCCGATGGAATATATTTTATGATTTTATCTTCTATCCGGCTCTTATCAAACCGGTCCAGATAATCGGGTCTAAATCCCGGTCCATCATAATTATAAACTGCTCCTATCCGTCTTTTTAATTTATCCTTGCATGTTATTGCAGCATAAACTGCCAGATTTCCTCCTTTAGAGTGACCCCCAAGGTAAAATCTGGCATGTCTTTTGCGCATCATTAAATGCGCTACTTCTTCAAAATATGTTCTGCTGCGTTCCTGCGCTGCCACCGGGGTACGATACGCCATATAGAAATCCTCCTTCCATCCGATCAGCGCATCATCTGTCCCCCGAAAAGCAATATAAATATCTCCGTTACCCAGAAGTAAGGTAATTGCACTAAACTGCATACCACTTTCCTCATCTGTCTCATTCACATAGCAGCAGGCAGCCGTACTCCTGAATCTTCTGGATTGTATGATCTTGTAAAACAGTTCTCTGTTCCCTGTTCTTTCCCAGGTTACTGATATGAAATGATCCGGGTCCATCCTCCCTTCTAATTCGCTTAATTTAACTGCCCTTTCCTCTCCGAAGGACGCTGGCACGATACCATCGAACACATAGTATGAAAAATGTGCCATTACCAGCCCATCCACCGAACCAAAAGGTTTCTCTGCAAAGGAATATCCACCGTATTCGTCAAGATACGTCATGATATTGCCCACTTTAAACCTCCTATATTTTTAATATAAAATACCATCATAATAATCCAACAGCAAATTTACTACTTCATTGTATTGCTGAATTCCTTCCTCTACACCGTTAAGCTTCAGATTCGTATTCAGGAAATTATTTGAAACCTTTTTCACTGTTGATGTTTTTACAACAGCCTTCTTCTCCACAGCCTCCCAGTCTTCTCTTGTAAGAAAAACATTATCATCTGCCACTGTATCGCTGATCCTTACATGTTTCTTATAAGCAGCCTTATTTTTACCAATTGATTCATAAAAATCATTATTTACATAATTGAGTACGCTTAGGTATCCGCAATACTGAAGAAATTCGTCATCAGATTCCACACATGCCAGATATCCTATCATGTTGGCATCATTTTCATAAATAAACCCTTTGGTATGTGCAAGCTCATGACACACCGTGGGTGCTACATTCGTCACATACATTACGGAATTTATATTGGCTTCCATGGAAAAGGGAAAATAGTATCCCATGATATATTGCTGGCTGAAAAACTCTGAATAAGAAAGATATTTAGGTTTCACATAATAGCCTGATAGTCTGTCATATTTATCTCCCAATGATCTCATGGCATTAACAGACTCTGCTATCAAATCTCCCTCATATACTGCCGTCCCCTGTTCATCCCTTTCAATCCTGACAGCAAGTGTATTACATTGTTCAACCAGATAATCCCTGAGTGTTGCAAGATTCTTTTTCGTGTATACATTTTTCCCCTGTGTATCAATATCCAATACTGCGGTATCTGACAGATCAACAACCATTGTACCTGTTTCTTTTACCATATATTGTTTCGCAAAACCGGTAGCATGATACAGGATAAAACAATTTAGTGTCATCACTCCCGCTACTGTTAAAACAATCCATGCATACACTGTGCCAAATCGTCTTAATTGAGTACGATATTTACGTTTACATAATAAGTTATAAATAAAAAAGCCGATCCCGAACGCAGTAATACATACTGCCAGAATCAGCATAATTTCACCCACAGAGATAGACAGCACACTGGTAAGGCGTGCATACGTATTCAACCATATAGGAAATATATGATCGATATACCAGTCACAAAAATCCGTACTTTTCCATGCCAGAAGATTAAGTGCCAGCACTGCAAGAGCTCCTACAGCATAGATAATTTTACCAATTATTCCATTTTTAGTCGTCTTCTCCATAGCAATTCTCCTTCAGATATTGTTCAGCAGTTACTTTATATTGTATATAATAACTCTTTTTTATTATCAAACTGTAAATAAATTGTGAACAATAACCAAATTCAAATTGAACTTAATTCATACATTTTAAATTTATCTTATAATGACATTACTGTAACAGATAATTTCCAAATCTTCCCATGTCACTTTTTTGAAGATTAGCATGCATATATACGCCATCTTCCCTGTAATCACACTGATATACTACTGCATTATCATTCAGATAGGACACAATATCACCCTTGGTATAAGGAATAAGCAGCTCGCAATCCTGATAACCTCCTGATAGTTTACCCTCTATCAAAGTTAACAGCGCATCTATTCCATCAGGAGATTTTGCAGACATATAAATTTTCTCATCACCCTGTACGACAGCAAACTGTCCCATACCGCACAGATCAGCTTTGTTAAATACATATATCATTGGTATCTGATCTGCTCCCAGTTCTCTGAGCGTATCTGCCGTTACCTTCATATAATCCTGATAATGCTCATCTGAATAGTCTATGATCTGCAACAGAAGGTCTGCCTCTTTTGCCTCTTCAAGTGTGGAATGAAATGCCTTGACCAGACTATGGGGCAGTTTTGAAATAAATCCTACTGTATCTGACAGCAAAAAAGGATTTCGATCTGGTGGAGCAATTCGTCTCACCGTTGTATCCAGCGTTGCAAACAACATATCCTTCTCCAGAACCTGCTTCTCTTCATCCTTAACATATGCATTCAGAAGCATATTCATGATTGTCGATTTTCCCGCATTTGTATAGCCAACCAGAGCAACTCTGGGAATTCCACTGCGCGCCCTTTTCTGCCGTTGTGTCCTACGCTCTCCTGCTATCGTATCCAGCTCACGTTTCATATTAGTCAGTCTCTGCTCTAAGCGTCTTCTGTCCAATTCAAGTTTCTTTTCACCTGCGCCCTTGTTACTCATTGCACCACTTGCGCCACCCTGTCTGGATAATGCATCATGCAGTCCGACAAGTCTGGGCAGCATATATTGCA
>CAYRAW010000032.1:0-17626 GCA_964422225.1 uncultured Roseburia sp. | reverse complement strand
AGTAATAATGCGGTCTTTAGCCACTTTCATAGCGTGATCGTGAATAATTCAGGATAAAAGCATATTTTTTGGTGATGTTCGGATGAAGTATCCGGTATGGATAACAAAATGTACCCCTAAGATTAATAGAGGTGAGGACTTTGATTTTAAGAAAATATATAGCCACCAGAGTCGTAAAACCTGGAATGATCCTGGAACAGACAATTGCAGACAGGGCAGACAGGGTACTGATCGCCAGAGGCACTGTATTTGTATCAGGATAGATTGGAATATCAGGTCTGCTCCATGATATTGGAAAGTCCAGAATACCCAATGAAATCCTGAATAAAGCAGGCAAGCTTACGGATGAAGAATTTGCGCTGATCAAGCAGCATTCATTGCTGGGCTATCAGATACTGAAGGATAAACCGGAGTTATCTAATGCAATTAAATTAGGGGTATTGCAGCATCATGAGAAGATAAATGGCAGTGGATATCCGATGGGAGCAACAGAGGACAAGATACATATTTTTGCAAAGATCATAGCGGTAGCGGATATTTATGATGCATTAGTAACGGAACGTCCGTACAAAAAGGCCTTTACACCAAGAGATGCGGTAGAAATGATCATGGCGATGACAGGAGAACTGGATCTGAAGGTTATGCAGAGCTTCCTGGAAAGTGTCATTCTGTATCCTGTGGGAACGAATGTAGACCTGAGCAATGGGGAAAAAGCAAAGGTCGTAGCAAATAATTCCAAATATGTGCTGCGTCCTACAGTAGTGGGGCTGACCAGCGGCAGAGTGTATGAGCTTGCAACAGATATAAGCTGTGCCAATGTTATTATTTTGTAAAGGATAAGAGGGGGATATAAGGGGGAACTTATGAGAGAATATGATTTAAGCGGAGAATGGAAATTCGGGCTGGAACCGGATTTACTTAATGATGTGATCATGCTGCCCGGTACTATGGCACAGGCACATAAGGGAGAAAAAAATAATAAAAGAGAGACTGGATATCTGACAGAAAAATATCAGTATTCCGGTAAAGCATATTATGAAAAATGGGTATACCTGCATCCGGAGGAAGTGGGCAGACCTGTTTTTTTGTGTCTGGAAAGAACCAGAATGACCAGAGTGTGGGTCAATGGTATTCTGGCAGGGCATCAGGAGAGTCTGACTACGCCTCATATATATGAATTGGCGGATTATATCACAACACCAAAGGTCAGGATTCTGATCGAAGTGGATAATGCCAGTTATCCCATTGCAGGGGGGCACTTGACTTCGCCGGATACACAGACGAACTGGAATGGTATCATTGGAAAGATCAGATTAACTGTATATGATCCTGTAAGGTTTGGGCAGGTACAGACTTTTTATCAACATATGGATAGACAACATCGGGTAATGTTCCGGTACAGATTGTATGATACAGGATGTGAATTTAGAGGCAAATGTAAAATAACACCTGTTACGATAAAGAAGCTTTCAGCAGATGGAAAACCGGAAGAACAGGAGATTGAGGAACAGACTCAAAGCTTTGATATTACAGTCAGAACAGGGGAAAATGTGTGTGAGAATGTATACACTTTTACACATGAGCCGCAATTGTGGAGTGAATATACGCCGGTAGTATATCGTTTCCGTATGGAGATAGAGGGATGGACAGCATGTGAAGTGGAGACTGGTCTGCGTGAATTTGAGACCGGAGATCATTACTTTTACATCAATGGGAATCGGACCATGTTACGGGGAAAGCATGATGCTTTGCTTTTCCCGATAGAAGGTGCAGTTCCGGTATCAGTGGAAGAATGGTTAAAGGTTATGGGAATTGCAAAGGAATACGGCGTGAATCATTATCGATTCCATACCTGTTGTCCACCGGATGCGGCATTTGAGGCGGCAGACCTTCTGGGAATCTATATGGAGCCTGAACTGCCCTTCTGGGGAACTGTACCGGAGGAGAGCGACCAGGATAAGCAGAAATGTTCACAATGGGAATACCTGCTGTCAGAAGGCTTACGTATGCTGGAGACTTTTGGCAATCATCCTTCTTTCTGCATGATGTCTATGGGAAATGAATTGTGGGGAAGTAAGAAAAGGATAGGTAAGGCAATTCAGATTTTCAGAAAGGCGGATAACAGGCATCTGTATACACAGGGGTCCAATAATTTCCAATTTGTACCGGAGATATTGCCCGAGGAGGATTTTTATGTGGGTGTGCGACTGGCAGCGGCAGATATGGATGGAAAGAACGACAGACTGATCAGAGGCTCTTATGCGTGCTGTGATGCACCAATGGGGCATGTACAGACAAGGATTCCGTCTACTACAGTCAATTATGACTCTGCGATCATGCCACAGGATGGCAGATGGAAACCACAGATTCCGGTCGTTCTTCATGAGATTGGTCAGTATGAAATGTATCCTGATCATCATGAAATCGAATCTTACACAGGAGTACTGGAACCCGCCAATCTTGAGATATTCAGAGAACGGTTGTATGCACAGGGAATGGGAGAAGAAGCAGAGGAATTTTTCTATAATTCAGGTATGTTGGCACTGCAATGTTACGAGGAAGAGCTGGAGGCAGCACATCGCTCGAAATATGTGGCAGGATATCAGATTCTTGATCTGCAGGATTATACCGGGCAGGGAACAGCACTGGTGGGAATTCTCAATCCTTTTATGGAATCTAAGGGATTGATTTCGGCAAAGGAGTGGAGAAATTACTGCTCTGACAGTGTGCTTCTGGCAGAATTTGATGATTATTGTGTTGAAAGTGGAAGTATTTTTCAATGGAAAACTGTACTAAGCCACTATCGTTGGGTACAGCCTGCTGATGAGAAATGGCAGATAGACTGGGAAATATATATAGATGGAGAGGTGATACAGCGTGGAAAGACGCCATTGTTGCAGGGCGGCTGCGGAGTGCTTGAAGGAGCAGATACTTCATGGCAGCTTCCACAGGTTACAATGCCCACAGTGATGGAACTATGGTTATCACTGGAACAGGCAGGTGTACAGAAAGGATACCGGTTGTGGCTGTATCCGGATAACCGTGATTTTGTGCTGGCGGAAGGCAGAATAACAGATATGGCAGGGCAAAGAGAAGCTTATGTGACCAGATCGGGCAAACTTGCAGCAGAATATTTCAGACAGGGTAAGAGAGTCCTCCTGATAGAAGAGAATCCCAAAGAATGGATTCAGGGTATGTATTGTACGGATTTCTGGAATTTTCCCATGTTTCGAAGTATCAGTGAATCAAAAGGGGTAGAGATTCCTGTAGGAACACTGGGACTTCTGATACGCAATACACATCCGGCTCTGGCACAGTTTCCCAGTGAAACCTATACGTCACCTCAGTGGTATCCGATTATTGAACATAGTAAATGTGCCAAATTACCCCGTTGGGAAAGGATGGCAGATCGCCCGTTGGTACAGGTCATAGACAATGTGGAGAGAAATGAACGTCTGGGTATTTTATATGAGCAGAAAAATGAAGAAGGAGGATTGTTGCTGACTTCTACAACAAGGCTGTTCGAAATTCAGGATTGTATGCAGGGCAGACAATATGCAAAAAGTCTGTGTGAATATATTTTAGGTGCCGGTTTAAACAGGGATTTATATCAGTAAAGATTATTAATTGATTAAAAAAGATTAAAAACATACATATTTAAGTAAAATTATCAAGAAAAGAATGTTGCATTTTTAACAAAAACGACATTCTTTTCTTGATGATACAAAATGCTCAATAAATGGCTTTTTCACAAGAAAAAATATATAAAATTTCATTGTATAAATAGTGTAATGTGACAAAATGCATAAAAACAACTTGCGTAAACGTTTAAGTTATAGTAATATAGCTATATAAATGATAAGAACTTAAATTTAGCTAAATAAACATGAGGTGTGAATTGAAAAAGAAAGTAATAGAGGGCTTATTGATTGCTTCTGTCATGCTTTTAAGCGGTTGTGGACAGGAACAACAGGACAATTTAGCCAATTCCACAAAGCAAGAAGAAGTAACGGAAACTGCATATGAAGCAGAGGATGCACAAATGTCAGGAAATGTGGTAGCAAAGACTGAGGGGGATGTCAGTTTTGCAGACGGTTTTACTGCTGACTCGGACAGTGTTACTTTCACAATAGAAATAGAAGAAACAGGATTTTATGATCTGGATGTGATCAGCAGGAGTGATGATGGCGGCAAGAAGGAAAATTATCTGTTGGCAGATGGTGAAAATATGGGAGTCCTGAAACTTGAAGGAAGGGAATTCACGGATTCTGAGATAAAGCGTGTCTATCTGGAGACGGGCAGCCATGAGGTCACAGTACAGAAGTACTGGGGCTGGATTCAGATTGACAAGTTGTTAGTGAGGCAGTCAGGGGGACTGGATGAGAGCAGGTTTGACATAGAGCCGGTTCTGGTAAATGGGAATGCGACAGAGAATGCCAGAAGACTTATGACTTATCTGTGTGATGAGTACGGCAAACATATTATATCGGGACAGTATTGTGATGGAGGCATGTATGGGCATGAGAATGCATGTATCTGGAAAGCAACCGGGGGGAAATATCCTGCAATTCTGGGACTGGATATGATGGAGTATTCTCCGTCACGGATTGCAAATGGAAGTACCTCCAAGGCTGTGGATTATGCAATTGAATACTGGAACGAGGGTGGTATTGTTACATTTTGCTGGCATTGGAATGCACCGTCCAAGTATTTGACGGGGACATGGTACTCAGGCTTTTATAAAGAGAATACCAATATAGATCTGGCTAAGATCATGAACGGAGAAGATCAGGAGGGTTATGATCTTCTGATGGAGGATATTGATGCGATAGCCAAACAGCTTGGCAGATTACAGGATGCGGGAGTCCCTGTATTGTGGCGGCCACTGCATGAAGGAGCAGGCGGCTGGTTCTGGTGGGGAGCATCAGGGGCAGATGCTTATAAGGAGCTCTATAAGCTGCTTTATGATAAACTTACCAATGAGTATGGACTTAATAACCTGATCTGGGTATGGAATGGACAGGATAAGGAATGGTATCCTGGGGATGAATATGTGGATATCATTGGTGAAGATATCTATCCGGGTGAACATGTGTATACACCGCAGACTTCCGGATATCTGGATGTACTTGATTATACAGATGCCAGGAAAATGGTAGTTCTTTCCGAGAATGGATGCCTCTTTGATCCGGACCTGGCAGTAAGAGATGGTTCCATGTGGGGGTATTTTGGAACTTGGGGAGGAGAGTTTATCAGTTCTTCTACCAGTCTGAATATATGGTCAGACCAGTATACGGAGGAAGAGATGGTCAAAAAAGTATATGACAGCAAATACGTCATTACCAGAGATGAACTTCCAGACCTGAAGAATTATCCATTACGTACAAAGGGTAAGTAAACGAGAAGAAATTATGGGGGAGAGGGAAAATGAAAATCCATAGAAAAGCGGCTTTTCTTCTGGCAGCAGTGACCGCAGTATGCAGTATTCCACAATATGGGCTGGCAGTGCAGGCGGCAACTGACCTGACAGATGAAGAGTATGAGGACATCATAGGAACCTATTCGATCAATGATGCGATTCCTGCCTATCATGACTATATCGCACAGTATCCGCAGAATTATCCCACCATCGAGCAGCCGGAGTGGATATTGTAACATTTCCGCATATTGTAAACAGAATTTCGTGCGTGGTATTGATGTGTGCAGAAAGATATACATAGACGGTGAAGTGCCATTTGCAGAAATGAGTGATTACCATTTCGGATATGAACAGAACTGGAGAGAAGACACACTCTCTGACACAGACGGCAATCCCTATGATTTCTACCTGGAGGCAGGCACTCATACGATCCGCATGGAGGTAGTGCTTGGTAATATGGCGGATATCATCAGTCAGGTGCAGGAGACAGTACAGCAGTTAAATGCCATATACAGACAGGTCATTTACATTACGGGCGTATCTCCTGACAAATACAGAGATTATCAGATCGAGGCGAGTCTTCCCAATCTCGAAGGAGAGCTGATCGAAGCAAGGGCTGGAATTGCCAGTGCACTGGAAGCTCTTAGAAAGACAGCAGGCAAGTCTGAGGAACTTTCCTCCGCAGCATGGATCGCAGCAGACAAGGCTGACTATGATTACAACGGTGCTAACGGCAGTACACTTTCCTTTGATACTGTATATGTACAGTGGCCTGTAGGTCCTTCCGGTAATGCGGACACCAACGCAGGTAAGGTATCAGCAGGTGAGTACTATATCATTCCTGCCGGTGTAAAAGATCCTGAGACAGTTTACCATGTGTTATATGATATGTGGAACTGGTACGATGGAGATACAGCGGTTCGTGATGATGAAGAGACACTGTTCTGGTGGTATGCTGTTACAGCAAAGGATGAAGAATTACAGGATGAGAACTTTGATGTCATGTTCGATGTAGGAAGCAGAGAAACTTTTGAACTGTGGAACAGCATCGGCATCAGCTATGATTTCATGAGTCTGTTAAAGGGTGAAGTAACACCTGCACAGTTCCAGAAAACATACAAGAATCAGGTTCAGGACGCGCTGGATATTTATTTTAACTAGGTTACCCCCAATCATGAAAAAATCCTGGTTCCCTCCAAATGGAAGGAATCAGGATTTTTTTTGTATATAGACGGTTAAGCTAATTTCTGCCGCTCTGGTAAGTGAATTCTGTGAATAATCCATCACCCTTTGAAGCATACAGACCAATATAGTTGCCTGTGAAGCACCCTCCGACTTCTGTGGTAAGATATTGTGCTTCGCCGCTGCCGATTACAACAGGGGTTTCTACTGCGCTGGGAAAAGCGGCTGTTGCCGGCATAGGGTTCTCATCCGGTCTGATATCCAGATAAGAGAACGTATATTTTTCCTTATCTCCTGTCAGAATCAACTGCACTGTATTGCAGTGATAGGGAATCTGTGCTTCTACAGACTGTAAGGAGCCGATTCTGCGTCTGAGAATGATAAAGTATTGACCGTTTACTGTGGCAAGGGCAGCCTCATAATGATGCCGGTTATTCATATAAATGGTAATACCTGCCTCAGAACCGGCATTTACACTTTCCAGTGTCAGGGTTGCAGTTGCAGTAAAGTGAAAATGTTCCTGTCTGCGTACTACGACGGCTTTGGGCTTATCATCTGATAATGCTGTGCCGAAGGAACGAAGGGAAAGTCCCTGTTCGGTAGGTATGACCAGTTTGCTTACCGGGTTATAGATCGTATTCCAGGAAGGATGCAGTGTTTTGGAAGTAAAGGTATCTATTACATTGCTGCCCGGAACATAATACTGTGACTTACGTGTTCTCTTACCTGGAAGTGCATCAATTTCAATGGTATCAGGAACAGTGCCGTTTTCACCCATAACAGGCCAGCCAGATTCCCATTTTACAGGAACCAGCATGGTTTCCCTTCCGAGATTGTGACGGAAAGGATAGCCCAGGGGGCGGATTCCAAGACATACAGCCCACCAGTTACCCTGACTGTCTTCTACCAGATCAGCATGTCCGGTTGCCTTGATCGGTAATCCGGTGCTTCTGTTAGAAAGGACAGGATTATGTGGACAACTATCAAAAGGTCCATATATGTGGTGACTGCGCGCGATCGTGACCATATGGCAGTATTCTGTACCACCTTCTGCAATCATCAGATAATACATACCATTGATCTTATATAAGTGAGGTCCCTCCGGGTTATTTCCACCGGAACCATTCCAGACATATTTTTTCTCTCCACATTTTACGTTGGTGATCGTAATTGACAGTTGATTCTTCCTGGGATTTTCATTTTGTATAATATCAAAGGAAAGTTCTGCAACATAAATTCCGGTATCCGTTCCACTGTAATAGACTTTGCCATCTTCATCAAAGAATAAAGACGGATCGATGCCTTCAAAGGGAAGTCTCACAGGATCTGACCATTTGCCATACGGATCATCTGTATAAACGAAGAAGTTACCACCTTTTCTGCCTCCTACATTGGTAACGATGCAATAGAAAATGCCATCATGGTATCGGATAGTAGGGGCATAGATACCCAGACAGTTAGGGGCACCATTCACAAGCTTTAGCTGGCCTGGTCTATCCAGAACATGACCAATCTGCTCCCAGTGGATCAGATCTGTACTGTGGAAGAGCGGAATTGCAGGAAAATACTCAAAACTACTGTTTACAAGATAAAAATCATTCCCAACTCTGCATACGCTGGGATCCGGATGAAAACCGGATATAATAGGATTATGGTATTTCATGGAATTATCTCCTTTATCTAGAATTACGTTTACTTACAGCATAACAGAAATTCGTGACTAAGTGTAGTATAAAATTATATAATTTTAGGTATAATACAGGAAAAATATGAATAACGGTAGAAAAAATGTTTTTGATAGTCAATGGAATTGTTATGAGGCACTTTTTCAGGCGGGGGAACAACTGAATTTTGACATTGCGAGGCTGATAAGTTATGACAAGGAACAATTAGAGGCATTTGCAGTTATGGCTCTTGAGAAAATGATAGAGGCACTGGGGCATGAAGCATTTGAGATCAGGCAGAAGCGTGACCTTGAGCAGGAGTTTGATGGTCTGATCCTTCCCGGAGGTCACCGACTGCACAGCGGTACATGAGTACTTTTTGTCATTGTGTGTAGCATGAATTGAAAATATCCTTCAAATGTACTATGATATTACTGATAAAAAATATCAATAAGGAATACATGAGGAGGATACAGCATGACGCTGAAAGAGTTACCGGTCGGAAGTATGGCAACAGTGGTGACTGTAGGTGGAGAAGGCGCGCTACGCCAGCATTTTCTGGATATGGGACTGATACCGGGAGTAGATGTAACCATGGTCAAGTATGCACCTATGGGTGACCCGGTGGAGCTTGAGATACATGGATATGAACTGACACTTCGTCTGGCAGATGCAGAGAAGATAGAAATAGAAAAAGTGAGACAACCACAGACTAAGGATACACCTGGCAAAGATAGAAAGAACCTGAAAAAGGATGTACAGCATCCGGGACTTGGTGAGGGCGGTAAGTATCATGTCAAGGCAGATGAGAATCCTGTACCGGAGGGTGAAGTGCTGACTTTTGCCCTGGCAGGGAATCAGAACTGCGGTAAAACGACATTATTCAACCAGTTGACAGGTTCTAATCAACATGTAGGAAATTTCCCGGGTGTAACAGTTGACCGTAAGGATGGGGCAATCAAAGGACACAGTGACACGCTGGTCACAGACTTACCGGGTATTTATTCCATGTCGCCCTATTCCAGTGAGGAAATTGTAACCAGACAATTTGTACTGGAGGAGCATCCCAAGGGAATTATCAATATCGTAGATGCTACCAATATTGAGAGAAATCTGTACCTGACCATGCAGCTTCTGGAACTGGACGTGCCAATGGTATTGGCACTTAACATGATGGATGAGGTGCGCCAGAATGGTGGTTCCATTCGTGTGAATGAGCTGGAGGAACTGCTTGGAATTCCGGTTGTTCCGATTTCAGCTGCCAAGAACGAAGGTATCAGCGAATTGATAGATCATGCACTGCATGTGGCAAAATATCAGGAAAGACCGGGAAGACAGGATTTTTGTGAAGCAGATGACCATGGTGGCGCTGTACATAGATGTATGCATGGCATTATGCATCTGATCGAAGATCATGCCAAAGAAAATGACATACCTGTCAGATTTGCAGCTGCAAAACTGGCAGAAGGGGATTCTCTTATTCTTGAGAGACTCAGACTTGATGAAAATGAGAAAGAAACTCTGGAACACATCATTAAACAGATGGAGAAGGAGAGAGGACTGGACAGGGCAGCAGCTATCGCGGACATGCGATTCTCTTTTATCAGCAAGATATGTGACCGGACGGTGATCAAACCACATGAGAGCAAAGAACATGCCAGAAGTGCACGTATTGATAAGGTACTGACTGGTAAATATACTGCAATTCCGGTATTTGTTGCCATTATGGCAGCAGTGTTCTGGCTGACTTTTAATGTGATAGGTGCAGCACTTTCTGATCTGCTTGATATGGGAATCGGCTGGCTCACAGACCTGGTACAGTGGGGCATGGTAGCAGCAGGGGTGAATGAAGTCCTCCAGTCACTTATTATCGATGGCATTTTTAATGGTGTAGGCAGCGTGCTCAGTTTCCTGCCGATCATCGTGACATTATTCTTTTTCCTGTCAATGCTGGAAGACAGCGGATATATGGCAAGAGTAGCCTTTGTTATGGATAAACTGCTGCGTAAGATCGGGCTGTCAGGACGAAGTATTGTGCCAATGCTGGTAGGATTTGGGTGTACAGTACCCGGTGTCATGGCAAGCAGAACACTTCCCTCTGAACGCGACCGTAAGATGACGATCCTGCTGACTCCTTACATGAGCTGTTCAGCAAAGTTGCCAATTTATCTGTTCTTTACAGCAGCATTTTTCCCGGATCATGCGGCAATCGTTATGATCGCACTGTATTTTGGCGGAATTGTTGTAGGCATCCTTTCAGCTATCGTAATGCGTAAACTGAAGTTCAAGGGGGAAGCGGTACCATTTGTAATGGAATTGCCCAATTACCGTATGCCCGGTGCGAAGAATGTAGGACAGCTTCTGTGGGAAAAGGCAAAGGATTTCCTGCAGAGAGCATTTACGGTGATTTTCCTTGCAACGATCATTATCTGGTTCTTACAGACTTTTAATACCAGACTGAATGTAGTAACAGATTCCAAAGACAGTATTCTTGCCGTAGTAGCGGGGGGAATCGCACCGATATTCAAACCGCTTGGTTTTGGTGACTGGAGAGTGTCAACCGCACTTATCACAGGCTTTATGGCAAAGGAAAGTGTCGTAGCGACCCTGAACGTGCTCTTTGGAAGTACAGATATTTTACTGGCGGCAATTACACCACTTGCAGCAGCAAGTCTTCTGGCATTCTGTCTTCTGTATACACCCTGCATTGCAGCAATTGCTTCTGTAAAACGTGAACTTGGCTGGAAATGGGCGGTGTTTGTTGTATTTGCGCAGTGTGCTATTGCCTGGATAGCTGCTTTCATTGTAAGGTGTGTAGGAATGATTTTTGTATAAAAAAGCTGTGGAATGGTCATAATATCATCGGAAATATAAAAGAAAAGAGCAGCAGCATTACGACTCCTTAAGTCAGGTATTGAACGGTTCTGTACCATCCTGTGACTGTAATGATAGTGATGGTAAGAATTATAATCCAAAGGCTACTTATGATATGAATGAAACAGAGGATAAGAAGAATGACTGCTTTCTGGCAACAGACTGCATCTGCACAGAGAAGCTGGTTTCTTCTGAATATAATACGGATGTATTTATCTGTAGTGAACCTTCCCTGCGTAAGCTGCTTGCAGACATTCAGGTAGAAGAGCAGAATCACGCAGAAATGCTTTATAAGTATAAGACAGTGAACAGTATGTCATAGTATGTTCAAGGCGGCGGTTTCGCCGCCACTTTTTTTATAAACACTATTTCCTACTAAACCTATTCGTGCTATACTAAACTTCAAACCATTGATAGAAAGGTATAGGAATTAAAATGTTAGACCAGTTTTCAAGAACACAGTTATTAGTTGGTAAGGAAGCAATGGACCGACTGGCAAATGCCAGAGTAGCCATATTCGGTATTGGCGGAGTTGGCGGTTATGTTGTAGAAGCACTGGCAAGAAGCGGTGTCGGAACCCTTGACCTGATAGATGATGATAAGATATGCCTGACTAACCTTAACAGACAGATCATAGCAACCAGAAGTACGATCGGTAAATACAAAGTGGATGTGGCAAAGGCGAGAGTGCTGGATATTAACCCAAAGGCAGTTGTGAATACATATCAGACTTTTTATGTGCCGGAGACTGCAGAACAATTTGACTTTTCCCAATATGATTATGTTGTGGACGCAATTGATACTGTTACAGGTAAGATCAATCTTGTAATGCAGGCTGAACAGACACATACACCGATCATCAGCTCTATGGGAGCCGGTAACAAGATGGACCCGACTGCATTCAGAGTAGCAGATATCTATAAGACCAGTGTATGTCCTTTGGCAAAAGTCATGCGCAGGGAACTGAAAAAGAGAGGCATTAAGAAGCTTAAAGTCGTATATTCAGAAGAAAAACCATTAACGCCGATCGAGGATGAATCTATCAGCTGCAAATCTCATTGTGTATGTCCTCCAGGAACGGTACGTAAGTGCACACAGAGAAGACAGGTGCCGGGAAGTAATGCATTTGTTCCTTCTGTAGTAGGACTGATCATAGCAGGTGAGGTCATTAAGGATCTGATCAGGCAGTAACATTGACAGGATTTTCCATCCTTATTATAATAAATATTGAGACTGGAAAGCATCTGGCTGACCGGAATCATAAAATAATCTGACATACAAAGATTGAGAAAATTCATTCTGCGTGGAAAGGAACAAAATGAAGAAACAGAACACAAAATGGAAACAATTAATGGGCAAGGTAACTGCAGTTGCCTTATCACTTGCCATGACAGGTGCACTCCTGACAGGATGTGGCTCAAACAAGGCATCTGAGGAGAAGATCACAGTTAAGGTAGGAGCTTTGAAAGGTGCTACAACACTGGGACTTTTACCGCTTCAGGATAAAGCAGCAAATGGCGGGGCAAATGAGAATTATGAATTCAGTATGATGACAGCAGCAGATGAACTGCTTCCGTTGATGATAAAAGGAGAGCTGGATATTGCATTACTGCCGTCTAATGTTGCGAGCGTACTTTACCAGAAGACCAGCGGTGGTGTAACGGTCATAGATATCAACACACTGGGCGTTTTGTATATGGTGTCCGGTAATTCATCGATCAGCAGCGTTGCCGATCTGGCAGGCAAGACAATTTATCTGACAGGCAAAGGAACAACACCGGATTATGTCCTTCATTATATTTTAAATGGGAATGGAATTGATGCAGATCAGGACTGTACATTGGAATACAGATCAGAAGCAACCGAAGTAGCTGCACTTCTGGCAGAGAATCCTGATGCGATCGGACTGCTGCCACAGCCTTTTGTTACAGCTGCATGTGCACAGAATGATGCCTTGTCCGTTATTATGGATATGAATGCTGAGTGGGAGAAGCTGCAGGGAGAAAGCGGAAGCCGTCTTGTAACAGGTGTAACAGTTGTAAGGAATGAATTCCTGCAGGAACATGAGAATGCAGTAGCCGCTTTTATGGAAGAACATAAAGCAAGTGCAGAAAGCATGAACACAGATGTTGAAAACGGTGCCAAACTTGCAGTAGCTTCTGAAATCATTGCAAAAGAGCCGATCGCTCTGAAAGCAATTCCGAAATGTAACATTACCTATATTGATGGAAATGAGATGAAGCAGGCATTGTCAGGTTATCTGCAGGTGTTATATGAACAGAATCCGGAATCAGTTGGTGGAGCACTGCCACAGGATGATTTCTATTATACTGCAGAAAAATAACACATTTATTATGAAGAAACGGAACAAATATCAATTTAGAAAAATATACATTATTCTGGGCTGGCTGATCATATGGCAGATACTTAGTCTGCTGGTGGGTAATTCCATTCTTCTGGTAGGACCTCTGGAAACGGGGAAGGCACTGGCAGTACAGGCTGTTACAGTAAGATTCTGGCAGACGATAGGTTGTTCCTGGCTGCGGATTGCAGCAGGTTTCTTTGCGGGCGTTGGCGTAGGGCTTATATTGGCTGCAGCCAGCGCCCGTTTTCCGGTTATGGAGGAAATACTGTCGCCTGTGTTCGCATTGATCAAGGCAGTGCCGGTTGCTTCGTTTGTTGTTCTTTTCCTGATCTGGTGGCATTCAGATATGCTGTCAATGGCAATCAGCTTCTGTGTTGTACTGCCCAATATTTATATCAGTACTCTGGAGGGGATTCACAGTACAGATGGCAGACTTCTGGAAATGGCAAAAGTATTCGGATTGAGCAGACATGATACCTTTTTCTATCTATACAGACCTGCACTGAAACCATTTCTGGACAGCAGCATCAGAATATCAGTCGGACTGGGCTGGAAATCAGGTGTTGCAGCGGAAGTCATTGGAACACCTGCATTTTCCATAGGAGAGCGGCTGTATATGTCCAAGATTTATCTGGAAACGGCAGATGTGCTGGCATGGACAGCAGTGACGATCCTGCTTAGTGTATTATCCGAAAAAGCACTGCTCCGGTTATGGAACCATTTCTGCAATTGGACACCTGCCTGTAAAAGAACGGCACAATCACAGGAAAATCAATTCACGGATAGTCACCCCCTTACATTGGAACAGGTAGAAAAAAGCTATGATGGTAAAAAAATCATAGATGGATTCAGCGTACAGTATAGTAAAGGAGAAACAGCGTATTTTATGACGCCATCAGGAAGTGGCAAAACTACGCTGTTGCGGCTTATTGCAGGGCTTGAGCAGCCAGACGGGGGAAACATATATCGGATGGGCAGAGTCGGCATGGTATTTCAGGAGGACAGATTATGTGAGGAATACAGTGCCCTTATCAATGTGTCGATGATAACCGGTGACATTGGCATTGCCAGACAACATCTGCTGCAGCTGCTTGAAGAGGATGATATTACCAGACCATGCAGAGAACTAAGCGGTGGGATGAAACGAAGAGTTGCCATTGCAAGGGCTTTTGCATCTCAAAGTGATATTCTGCTGCTGGATGAACCATTTACAGGTCTGGACGGGGCTACGATAGAGAAAGTGCAGAGGTATATGGAACAATACCGGAAGGGACGTACGATACTGATGGCTACGCATATCAGGCAGGAAAGTGCACAGAATGGGTAACAGGAAGGGATGGAGTGGATGGATACGAGAATAGCTTTGATAGGCATAATCGTGGAGAATACAGAGTCGACCGCAGGTCTGAATGCCCTGCTGCACGAATATGGCGAATATATAATAGGAAGAATGGGAGTGCCCTACAGAGAAAAACACATAAACATTATCAGTGTGGCAATTGATGCACCACAGGAGAAAATCAGCGCACTCTCCGGTAAGGTGGGCATGCTTCCCGGTGTTACCAGTAAGGTGATCTACAGCAGAAAAGAAGGTTAAATTATATATATTACATAAAAAAATCATGAAATACTTTCCTTTTTAAAACTGCTATGCTATAATTGTAAAATGACTGTGAGTATGGGTGCGTGTCGGCATATGAAAGGCTGTGTACTTATATCACGATATTTCACGATGAAATCGATCGAAATGCATGTAACGGTTCAGAACAGGTTCGGATAGCGTATGCTCGTAACTAATATCGTACTGAATAGTTACGGATGTGCAAATGCGAATCACGGATGTGAAAATAATTCTAGGAGGAAAAGAGAAGAAATGAGTTTACAGGTTGAAAAGTTAGAAGGAAATATGGCTAAGCTTACTATAGAGGCATCTGCTGAGGATTTCGAGCAGGCAATCGAGAAGGCTTATCAGAAAGAAAAGAATAAGATCAGCGTTCCGGGTTTCCGTAAGGGTAAGGTTCCCCGCCAGATGATCGAGAAGATGTATGGTAAGGAAGTATTCTATGAAGAAGCAGCTAATATTGTAATTCCTTCTGCATATGCAAAGGCAGTAGATGAGTGTGAAGAAGAAATCGTATCCCAGCCTACGATCGATGTTGTACAGGCAGAAGCAGGCAAGCCTTTCATCTTTACAGCAGAAGTAGCGCTTAAACCTGAAGTTAAGCTTGGAACATACAAGGGCGTTAAGGTTGAGAAGACAGATGTTACAGTAACGGATGAAGATGTAGAAGCTAAGCTCAATCAGGAGAGAGAGAACAATGCAAGAACAATCACTGTAGAAGACAGAGCTGTTAAGGACGGCGATATGACAGTAATCGATTTCGAAGGTTTTGTAGACGGTGTTGCATTTGAAGGCGGTAAGGGTGAGAATTATCCTCTTACAATCGGTTCCGGTTCTTTCATTCCTGGTTTTGAAGAGCAGTTAGTTGGCGCAGAACTGAACAAGGAAGTAGAAGTAAATGTAACATTCCCTGAAGATTACCATGCAGAAGAACTTGCTGGCAAGCCTGCTGTATTCAAGTGTACAGTTAAGGAAATCAAGGAGAAGGAACTTCCTGAGTTAGATGACGAGTTTGCAAGCGAAGTATCTGAATTTGATACACTTGCTGAGTACAAGGAAGATGTTAAGAAGAAATTAGCAGAAAAGAAAGAAGAAGAAGCTAAGAACGCTAAGGAAGAAAAAGTAATCGATGCTATTATCGAAGGTGCTGAGATGGTAATTCCAGAGGCAATGATCCTTACACAGGAGAGACAGATGGCTGATGATTTCGCGCAGAGATTACAGATGCAGGGTCTTTCTATCGATCAGTATTTCCAGTTCACAGGACTTACACGTGAGAAGTTCTTAGAGCAGATGAAGCCACAGGCTGAGAAGAGAATCAAGACAAGACTTGTATTGGAAGCAGTTGCAGATGCAGAGAAGTTTGAAGTAACAGAAGAAGAATACAAGGAAGAACTGCAGAAGATGGCTGATGCATACTCCATGAAGCTTGAGGAGATTGAAGATATGGTTGGCGCTTTCGAACAGAAGGCAATCAAATCTGACCTTAAGATCAGAAAAGCCGTTGATTTTGTAGTTGCACAGGCAAAGGAAAAGAAATAAAATAGAATTAGACAGATTTAAGTAGAACTGGAGGTAAGTCACATGAGTTTAGTACCGTATGTCATTGAACAAACGAGTAGAGGCGAACGTTCTTATGATATCTATTCCAGATTATTGAAGGAACGTATTATATTTCTTGGGGAAGAAGTGAATGAGACAACTGCCAGTCTGACAGTCGCACAGCTTTTATTCTTGGAAGCAGAGGATCCAAGCAAGGATATTCAGCTTTATATTAACAGCCCTGGCGGTTCTGTAACTGCCGGTATGGCAATTTATGATACCATGCGTTATATCAAGTGTGATGTTTCCACAATCTGCATTGGTATGGCAGCCAGCATGGGTGCATTCCTGTTAGCAGGTGGTACTCATGGTAAGCGATACGCACTTCCAAATGCAGAGATCATGATCCATCAGCCTCTTGGTGGTGCACAGGGTCAGGCAACAGAAATTGAGATTGCTGCCAAGCATATCTTACAGACCAAAGAAAAGCTGAATAAGATTCTGGCAGAGAACTGTAATCAGCCTTATGATGTGATCGCAGCAGATACAGACAGAGATAATTGGAAGACTGCACAGGAAGCTATGGAATATGGCTTGATTGATCAGGTAATTACTTATAAGTCTGACAGCAAAGCAAAGGAAGACTAAAACCTATAGTAGATAGTAAAAAGGGAGAAGCGGAATGGCTGGAAAAAGCACTGATGGAAAGGTAAGATGTTCTTTCTGCAATAAGACACAGGATCAGGTCAGAAAATTGATCGCAGGTCCTGCAGGTGTATATATCTGTGATGAGTGTGTAGATATCTGTGCTGATATTATTGAGGAAGAATACGAAGATGAGCCGGTCGGCAACAGCATTGACATTAATCTCTTAAAGCCGGTGGAAATCAAGGATTTCCTTGATGATTATGTAATTGGTCAGGATGAAGCCAAGAAAGTTTTGTCTGTAGCTGTTTATA
>CAYRAW010000031.1:0-17746 GCA_964422225.1 uncultured Roseburia sp. | reverse complement strand
CTGTGATGTGCAGCCATTGCAATTCTTGCTTCTTTGCAGGGGCAGCCCCAGTGGCGCACATTATGCCTTGAGCCTAATCCCTTGTACTTGCCAAAATGATATACATCAACCTCTGAAGCATGCCTGGAAAGCTTCTCTGCAAGCGTAAATACATCCTCTCTTCCACTTCTCATGAAGTATAACCACAGCCACAGAGTCGGCACAAGTTCTGTATTATCCCATGCATAACCACCCATATCATAGCGCCACTGATGTCTCTGTGCATCATAGGTATGCATGAAATCTCCATAATTGAACATTCCATACCAGCCTCTCTGCTCGACCTCCTGCAAATAGAAATCCGCAGCCGTCTTCAACTGATCCTCCAGCCACTTCTCCATCTCACTGTTATAAGAAGGCAAAGACCAGTAACCAAAGGCTCTCATGTCATGGTAGAACCGGGGTGTTCCTACATACAATGCAGGTTTATCCACATAATGACAGAAATCCTCAATATCCTGATCTGAAGGAATCATTTTTTCACTTAGCCTAATGGTACATTCATTGGTGCATGCAATTCCTACCGGATCTGCACCTTTATAGTCATATCCTTCATAGCACACCTGATTGTACCCACGATTGGCATAATGTCGAAAATCCATTGCCTGCGCCTGTGGACTCCAGAACCACATAATTGCCTGTGCCCAGTCCTCATCCAGGTTCTTCCATTCATAGCCTGTTGGATATTTCTGCCAGAAATCCCGGATACTCATGCTTATGCTGCCATTTTCACTGCCAAAGGCAGCCCCTCCCTGTGTCCTCATTCCATGCAGACAGTCAATATAGCAGCAGTTATCATCCACTATCTTCTTCTGGATGCTGTAATGGCTTGCACTGTCCTGGCATAAGCGGTATGCACTCCAATATGGTGTAGCTGCCAGCACCTGATCTGCAATATCCTTCTCTGTTCCTGTAAGCTTCAACTCCTGCCCTGCACTCTGCGCCTCATAGATATGTTGTGGAACTCTTGGTCTCCAGGAACGAAGCGCAACCAATTCTTCATGAAAAATACCATGATCTCCCATAAACTTCACATGTCTGTTATACAGTTCTCCCTGCATGGCTACTTCTGATGCTATACCGATTCCCTTTAAATAATCCCGGTTTTCATCTCCATCATATAGAAAGGTATGTACAAAGTGGATATCTTCAAGCTCTGCTCCTACTGTCATGCGAATAATAAAGGGTATCTTCTTCACTCCTTCTCTGTTCACATGGCATCCCTCATATCGTATCACTGTCATAAGCTCTCCACACTCTTCTACCTGAACCTGCTCAATGATACCGGTGTATGACTTGACAATGCGTGCTTCCTCTTCGTTCCAGTTCATCGGTTCTTCTAATTGCAGAACCGGATGGACATTCTTCAATCTGGTTACATTATTTATGACAGTCGTGTCAATTAAATTATTCCCCTGCTTTGGGATATGCAGTATCATATTTTTCGTATGGATGCAAAAGCCATTATCATCCTCTTTTATTTCAATAGGGTTCTGTATTTCCATATCCGGTTTGATATCAGACAGCTCCATTGTAATATGGCTTCCAAGCTTTTCTGCATCTGCTGTATGTGCAGACCATTTCACCGAACCATCCTGCCAATATGCTGTGATTCTTGACTGAATGGATACCTTTTCCCCTTTGTCATTCTGACATATAAAATATTTCCTGGCTCTCTGCTGTGTATCTGTAGGGCACTCTCCCTGCTTCCACATACACCCCCATGTCGTAAGTCCCTTTGCCTCACTTCTGATATTGTGAAGTTCCATTCTCTCTTCTCCCTCCCTATGCCTCTATTTCCTTTGTCGCGCTCTTATGCTGCCCCTGCCAGAATATTTCATTATTATGAGGAGCATCCTCCTGACATAACAGATGAATCCCCGCAAGTTTTACCACTGGTCTGCGCAAATGGCTGACTTTTCTATAACCTTCTTTATATTCCTGCCATTCTTCCACCGTATCAGCTCCCCAGCAGGAGATAACAAGCAGTCGAATTGCTGTTATTTCATATTGTTTATCAAAATATATCCTCTGCGACAGGCTGCTGTTATGAAATTCACAACTGCATACTTTCTTCCACTCATTCCCAGTCTTCGTCTTTATATACACTTCCACGTCCTTGGGAAATTCTGCCCTTTTCCTCTCCCGTTGATCCGGCACATACAATATTCCCTCTACAACAACGGTTTTACACAATGGTATCTCTATTTCTATCGGGAACTGCTCTGCCTCATAGACTGCGGATGTCTGGGGATTCGCCACAATCAGGCTGTTGTCTTTGTCATTTTCCCCCACCAGTGTCTGCATCCTGAGTGCAGGGAAAAGACTTTCTTCTACATCCTCTATCCGAATATCCATCTGCGGTGCAAAAGCCGTAGAGTGTGCATATCGCAGTAATGCCTGTCTTAAACAATACGCCGCCGGTCTGTCTTTAAAATCACCACCCAGATCAGCAGATACAAGCAACAACCTGCCTTGTCCTACCCTTGCCTCCAGCATAAGCGCCAATGGCAGATTCCTGTTCCAGTCATCTATGACTCTGACAATCGGTGTCAGTGCACGCAGACTCTTCTGTAAGTGGAAGCCTCTTGCATGCTGCAAAATATCTTCCCATTGCCAGCCTCCGTCAACATCTGTCGGGAAATCATCAAATATTCTGCATTCTGTATCTGCAATCATTCCAAGCTCTCGGCTCCACGAAGGCCCCAACTGCCCATTCCAGAACACATTTCTCATAGACAATGGTGGACACTCATAGCTTAAATCAGACAGAAACGGTGCAAAAATAACCTTTCCACCCTGTTCCAATACAGACTTTGCCTGCTGCCAGTTCTGCGTATAGCATACTTCTTCTGAACAATCTTCCTCATCCTTCTTTTCATATACATATATTTTCCATGTATTGAACGTAACATCATGGATGTATAATTCAAGCAGAAAGCACTGATTGCCATGTTCTCCGACATATTCACTGATTATTCTCTGATCCAGTTCCAAGTCTCCCACTAATGCCTTTTCCCCCTGTTTTATGTTGCATTCAGGGAGTCTGCCCTGCATGACGACCTGACTCCATTCTCCTTCGCCTCTGGCATACAACTTCCATTTTATGACACATGTGTCAATATCTTTTTTACCGAAATTACATACCATAACCGGTGCATGAATCGTATCTTCCACCGTGTAGACATATCGTGGAAAAGCTGCAAGTATCACAACATCAGAACAAAACTGTCTGAATTCAGATGCATCAACATATCCCTTCTCCTGCCAGAAAGCATCCAATACTCCTACACATGCTGTTCCCTGTCCCAGATAATCATGAATGTCCAGAAGCTCGAATCCATCCAGTTCCTGTGTTCTCAGATTGGCTTCTATGTCTTCCTTATATAATCTCACCTGATTTCTGCCGGAGGCATATGCAAATTCACTGTTCAGCCACAGCAATCCCTGCGCTTTGCAATGCGCACGAAATACCTGGTAATTGCCGGGAATCAGATATCCATTAAAGCTGTCAATTATATGAAAGTCCGGATATGCACACCACTGTCCTAATTCATGACAAATCACAGGCTTATCTGTCTGTTCAAGAGAAGGGGTATAATTGCCGCCTCTCCATCCTACCTGTCCTCTGATACTTCCACCCAGATAAGGTCCATACGCAGAACGGTGAAAATACAGATAATCAGTACCTTCTACCTGGGAAGGTGCTACATCATAAAACCACCCTGATTGCGCCGTATAAACACGCCTGTTCTCATATCCGAGATCTCTGTCATATTCTCTTGTCTCTTCCACCCATTTGCGAAGAACACCATACCAGTTACCAGAGGGCTCATTGGTCGGCGAGAACAGGACAAAGGATGGATGATGTCCAAATTGTTCCAAAATCCTTCTTGTTTCCTCTCTCAGCACATCCAACATGGGAATATTCTCTTCAAAATGATTCCACATCCCACATTCAGGCTGTAGATAGATTCCCATTTCATCGGCTGCCACAAAGGCTGCTTCCGGTGGACAATAAGAATGACATCTCATGAAATTAAGTCCCCATTTCTTCATGATCGCAAACTTATCTCTCCACCAGGCTTTATCCGTTGCCGGGTATCCCGTTAATGGATATTCACCGCCAAAATGTGTCCCTCTGAAATACTCCTTTCTGCCATCTACTATAAATCTGCTTTTTTCTATTCTGATTTGTCTTATATGTTCCTCTGCATATTGCTTCCTGTCTCTTATTCTCTTCTCCCAGACATCCTGTGTAAAAAGTGCGATCTCTCCTGCCATGCCATTCCAGGTCGCCCCCAGAGCATCCGATACACCATGTCCATCCGGTCTATATGGATATTGCATGGAATTATCCACTTCTACCTGAATGGTATGTATTCCCCTGGTCAATCTTCCACAATCCAGTCTGTGTGCCGTACACACAGAACAGTCTTCTCCTGTCTGAATCCCATCAATAGATACCTTTGTTCTCCAATGCGTTACTTCTATATATAGATACCATGTATCATTATGTTCTTCCTTAATCTCTATTTCTCTTTCATAAAGAGCTTTTCCCAGAAAATGTCTGGGTGGCTGTGACAGAAAGGGGATTCTGCAACCATCCTCCTGTGCATACCTGTATTCCTCTCTCTTCCACCATTCTGCATCATGAAGACTGCTTACCCATGGTGTCTGCTCTGTAATCTTCTCTCCATACCCCTGTGTCTGGATAATCCCCGGCAGCAAAACCCTTCCCTGCTGTAATCCGTCTTTAGTTGTAAGTGTAACCGTCCAGTTTCCTTCCAAATTCAGATACATCGTCTTATCTCTCCTATAAAAACACCGGCATCCTGCTGGATACCGGTGCGTTATCCGTATCCCTACGGATGTTTATTTATTTGCTTCATATTGTGCGTTTACTTCATCAATGATTGTCTGTCCACCCTGATTGAGCCAGTTATCCCATGCTTTCTGAAGTCCTGCCTCATCAATCTCACCACAGATATACTGTGTTCTTGCCTGTGTGATGATCTCATCAAGAGTCTTACCGATATCTGCATAAGTAGCAGAGTTTGCAAGGTAGGAAGATGCAGGATTAAATACCGCATACTTTTCATTCTCTACATAAACATCTGCCTGAGCCTGTGTACGTTCATTCTTTGCAGGAGACGGATCCAGGTCATATCTTGGAATATAAGCAAGCATCTGATTCAATCCTGCGTAGTTAGCTGCGAGAGTCGCATTCTCTACATCAAGGTCTACAAGGTTGCCATCTGCGTCTTCTTCCCAGTTAATGCCTTCCAGACCATACTCAACAAGAAGTCTTGTGTCGTTGTCATTAAGCTTATCCAGCAGTGTCAGAGCAGCTTCAATCTTCTCAGGTGTGTCACAGGTAGATGCACTGATTGTAAAGTATCCATTGTAACCGGAGGTTGCAAGTGTCTTGCCATTTACAGCACCCAGAAGATTCATGGAAGCAGTCTCTTCAGGATTTACCACGGAAGGAGTCTTTGTCTCTTCTGCTACAAAGTAATCCCAAATACGTCTTCCACCATCCATTACGTCGATGTAAACACCGCTTTCTCCTGTCTTACATCCATTTGACCAGGTATCTGTTGTACGTACTGCCCAGTCCTTAGGCATCAGACCATCATCATATACCTTTTTAATCCAGTCCAGTGCTTCCTTATATTCAGGCTGCATATGAACAGGTACTAACTTGCCATCTACTTCTGCCCATCCATTTCCTACACCGAACCAGGTCTGAATAATATCAAATGGTCCTGTATAAGATGTCATTTCCATACCGTATGTATCGTTCTTACCATTTCCATCAGGATCGTCATAGGTAAATTTGTATAACATATCATATACATCATCAATTGTCTTAGGTTCCTCTGTGATACCTACTGCATCTGCCCAGTCCTGACGATAGGAGAGACCGTAACGTCCAATATCTCTTGTACGTGGAATAGCGATCAATGCACCATCTACGGAAAGTGTCTCTGCTACAGATTTATTCATCTGGGAAAGATTAGGATATTTCTCAGAATCCCAGATATAGTCATTCAGGTCTACGAAAGCACCTGCCTTGGCTGCACTTACAATGTTACCGGTCAAAGAACCGTTGTGTGTGATGATCATAGGCATAGTGGACGGATTTGCCATTGCCAGTGTGATCTTCTCATCTGTTACATCAGAAAGTACCCACTCGATCTCCAGATCAACACCCGTAGCATCTTCTATCTTCTGCTTGATTTCTTCTGCATAATCTCCAGTATTGGAAGCACCTGCATTAAAATCAATTGTCATAAAAGTAACGGTCTGTCTCTCTTTTGTTTCTTCTTTAGCCTCTGTAGATGCCGCATCTGCTTTCTCTGTTGCTGCGGCAGTTGTCTGTGTAGAATCGCTGCCAGAAGAATTGCTTCCGGCAGAATTACTGCTTCCCCCACATGCTGTCAGACTCATTACCATGCTTGCTGCTAATGCTGTGGATAAGACTTTCTGTAATAATTTCTTTCTCTTCATAAGATCCTCCTTATATAATTATATAATTTTAAGTTAACCCTTTACAGCGCCAACCATAACGCCCTTGGTAAAATATTTCTGTACAAAAGGATAAATGCACAGAATAGGTACGGTAGCAATTACAGTACATGCCATTTTAACTGCCTTATCAGGCGGTGCTCCGTTCATATCGTAATAATCCATAACAACCTCTGAAATCTGTGAAGTCAAAAGGATGATAGATCTCAACTGAATCTGTATTGGAAACTTCTCTGCCGACTTTAAATAAATCATGGATGAAAAATAATCATTCCAGAATCCAACACCATAAAATAATGAAATGGAAGCAATAACCGGTTTGGACAGTGGAAGCACTATCTTTACGAAAGTTCCTATATCACTGCATCCATCAATATAAGCTGCATCTTCCAGTTCCTGTGGTAAATCCTGAAAGAAATTCTTAATAATGATCATATTGAACGGACTGATCAATGCCGGAAGAATCAATGCCCAGTAGCTGTCATACAGACCATATGCACAATATACCAGATAGGAAGGTATCATGCCGCCGCCAAAGAGCATGGTAACAATAACAAGATTCAATATCAGATTGCGTCCTCTGAAATGCTTCTTGGACAGTGGGTACGCAAATGTGAGTGAAAACACCATACACATTGTCGTTCCCAATGCTGTCAATATTACAGAATTCTTCAAACCTCTTAAAATATTGGCTGTCTTGATCGCATACTTATATGCATTCAAAGACCATACCTCAGGAATGATAAAAAATGCTTTCTCTGTCAGTTCCTTATCTGTTGCAAAGGAACCTGCCACTACATATAAGAAAGGCAATACCGTTGACAATGCCACCAGGGCAAGCCCCACATATATAATGACATCTACAATTCTGTCTCCAGGGCTCTTCTTGATCTTGCTGCCCTGTTTCTTCAATACTCCAGCCATATGCCCCTCCTTAATAAATTCCAGCTTCGCCGCACATCTTGGAAATCTTGTTAGAGCCAAGTACCAGGATCATACCAACGACTGATTTGAACATACCTGCTGCAGATGAGAAGGAATATTGTCCATTTACAATACCTCTTGTATAAATGTACGTATCAAATACATCCGCATACTCCATGTTCAGATCATTTCTCATCAGGAAAATCTGCTCATAGCCTGTATTCAACAATCCACCTACTCGCAGAATCAACATCATGATAATGGTTCCCTTGATCGCAGGAAGTGTAATATGCCACATCAGTCTCCATCGTCCTGCTCCATCTACTCTGGCAGCCTCATACATCTCCTGATCTACACCAGCTAATGCAGCAAGAAAGATAATGGTTCCGTATCCGGTTTCTCTCCAGATATCCTGTCCTACGATTAATCCCCAGAATGTAGAACCCTTTGATAATATATCAATGGTTCCTCCTGTCAGATTCTTAATGATCATGTTGATAACACCATCAGATACATTAAATAACTGATATGTCAGACTGGCTACAATAACCCAGGATACAAAATGAGGTACATATACAAGAGTCTGTACCACTCTCTTATAACCGTTGTGTCTGACTTCATTTAAGAATAAAGACAAAATAATAGGTGCAGGGAAATAAATTATCAACTGTAATAAGCTGATTCCCAATGTGTTGCGAAACAGTCTCCAGAAATCCGGTGTATCAAAGAATTTCTTAAACTGACTGAAACCTACCCATGGACTTCCCCAGATTCCTCTGAAAGGACTATACTCCTTAAATGCGATTACCAGTCCCCCCATCGGAACATACTTAAATAGGATGAAATACAGTAACCCAGGCAGAAGCATAATGTAAAGCCATTTGTGATGCTTCATATATTGCCATGTACTTGTTTGTCGTAATGTAATCGTAGTTCCATCTGAAAGCGTTACTACATTACTTTTCTTTTTTTTACCAGGCATGAATGACCACCTTTCTTTAATTTTCTATTCTCAGGGTTTGTTTCGTTATTTTGTTCACTTTCGTTTCTGTTTGCCCTAAGTTATAGTGCAATATTATACTTTGAGAGTGATAACGTCTATAATCATTTTCTTTTTTAAGGAATATACAGCCACATTTTTATACATATTGCACAGTTACATAATCCTGTTTTGTGCAAAAAGAAAAGGGAATAATCATTTTTTATACTGCTTTTTCAACGCAATTAAGAAAATGATTATTCCCTTTTATGCCCCTATTGGAACAATTAATAAAGTTTTCTAAACTTACCAGGCGTTACTCCGGTACTTTTACTGAAGAATCGTATAAAATTCTGCGCATTGGTATAATTAAGCTGCTCTGCAATCTCTGCTACAGTCATATCGGATTCCAGTAACAGGCGTTTCGCTTCTTTCAGCTTATACTCTTCTACATAGTCACTGAATGATCTGTCTCTTTCCATCTTCAGCACTTTCCAGATATATGTCTGATGTACACCAAGGATATCTGCACATTCTGTCAGTGACAGGTTTCCCTTCTTCTCTTCGATCAGATCTTCAATCTCCTGAAGCATGGAGTTGGAATGGCTCTCCAGATACTCCATACGCACTCTGATAACGGGATCTATGAATTTACATTTGATATACCTGCGCTCTCTGTCCGGCTCCACAACCTCCAGCAGTTCACGATATGTCTTCTTCAATCCATCCGGATATATCTCATGCAGGTGAATACCTGCATCTACCGCCGTGATCAGAATAGAATTCACGTACCGAAGCAGATATAACGGCAGTTCTGCTTCATGTCCCTGCGCCTGATTCAGATAATGGCAAAAGGCATCTGTGACCTGATAACACAGCTTCTTATCTACGGCTTTTACTGCTGCCTGAATATCTTCTTCAAACTGGTGATTGTATTCCTTTGCCAATACCGTAGTGCTGGCAAGATAGAAATGACACTCCTGCTGCTTCTCCTCTTTCGCCGCATCTCCTTCTGCATTGATGCCGGTCTTAAAGGTCAGCGCATTGATACTCTCTCTGTATGCGGCACGAATATGATGATAATTGGTGTGGGTAGCGCTTACTCCCATCAAAATATTATAATCGCAGATGTTGGAAGCATATTCCTGCATTTCTGTGTAAAAAGTCTGGATCTTCTCTAAAAGGATATCCTCATCTTCTTCCGCGAAAATGGCAAAAATGGCACTGGCATTATAAATAGGAGGCATCCAGGCTTTTTCTTTCAGGGAATTGGGCATTTCAGAAAGTAATTTCAGACATATGGCGTCTTCGTTTACCATACTCTGGATTTCTTCATCACCCAGATTCAAAATAACAACTGCTGTAGCAAAATACTTCCAGCTGCGGAGTCTGAATCCTGCCAGATATTCATCCCATTCTTCTTCATCTACTTCCCCATGGATCAGTCTTAATTCAAACAGTTCTTCCAACTTATCCTGTTGCTGGCTCAAAAGCCACTCCAGTGTCTGTTTATCTTTTTTGAGATTATGATAGCTGCCCGCCAGATACTCCAATTCATTTCCCTGATAGCCATTCTGCGCTCCTGTCTCCGAAACATCCTTCATAAGCGTATCTATGGGATGATAGATCAAATAGCTGACAAGGATCAGACTGACCAGGATCAGTATAAACATCAGACCAAATATGGCTATTGGCAGCCGCATTCCGGCCTGCCCACCCTTCACATCCCGGAATACATAATAATTCCAGCCAAGAACACTGGATTTGGCTCTGCCGACCATGTATACTGTATGTTCTGTTCTCACCTGTCCATTGGTCTGTTCATTCATAAACAAATCCTGGCAGATATCCTCCAGCGAAGCATCTGTAGCATAAATGGGTGTTCCATCCTTATCTAATACTACAACTTTTTCATAGTTCTCCAGCCATTGATCAATCCATTTCTTCCATGTATCCGTATTGATATTGGCTATGAATACCGCATATGTATTATAGGAAGTAGCCGGAAGCCGCATAATAAAGTTCAACCCCTTTGTTTCTACAGTCAGTCGATATTTCCTGTCAACATTGCTATCCAATACTACGCCCTGTTCATCATATTTCCAGTAATTCTTCTCGGCAATGGCTGTCTTATCCTCATATACGGACATTACCGTGTCCTGATTATATGTCTCATACAATGGGAAAAGCCCTTTATTACTCAGTACCCATCCTGTTTTGAAATTAACAAAAGTAAAACTGTTCACGTAATCACTGAAAATTCCTTCCGAACCCATATCCTCGTAAGCTTTTTTGTAGTTACTGTAATCAGAATAACGTATGTTATTTTCCAACATCCATTTTATCGAATCATTGGAAGACATCGTAATATAATATTGCCGCAGATTTTCCAAACGTTCATCATTTTGCGCCACTATTCTTGCAGCTTTCGTCTGTGCTTCTCTCCCTGCATTACTCTGACATTCCTTCTGATAATCATAATAGGTATAAGCTCCAAATGCCACAAAAAGAATGAAAATCAGAAAAAAAACATAACGAAATACTGTCACTTTATATGAATTGCGCTTATACGGAACTATGCTAAATATATTTTGAATATCCATACTCTCTCCTTTATAATGTAGCATATCGCACAGTTCATATCATATCATGCCAATCATTTTACGTCAATTTGAATATCATAAGTGTTTAAAACCGCTATGTATTTATACATTTTTGATATTTTATGACATAAAAAAGACTGTAGAGTTCCTTTTTCTACAGTCTTTTGCTTTATTCCAGATTCGAAGTACAGTGAGGACAACGGGTTGCTTCCTTTGCAATCTCACTTCTGCAATATGGACACATCTTGGTCGCTGGCTCTGCCGGTGCTTCTTCCTCTTTCTTGATCAGTTTATCTCCGATTTTATTGATGACTTTTACGAGAACAAAAATGACAAACGCCGTGATCAGGAAATTAATAACTGCTGTGATGAAATTGCCATAGCACAGCACAGGTGCATTTTCTCCACTTCCCAGTGTGACCTTCAGGTTAGAAAAATCCGTACCACCAAAAATACCAAGGATAGGAGTCAGAATATCCTGATTGAGTGATGTAACGATGGAAGTAAATGCGCCACCTACGATTACACCGACTGCCATATCCATGACATTGCCACGCATGATAAATTTCTTAAATTCTTCAATAAAACCTTTTCCTTTGTTCATACCAAAGACCGTACCTTTCTGTTATTTATCGTTACCTGTTTCTGCACCCTGTTCTGTCTGCATCTTCTCTGGACTTTTGTACTGTCCCCTTGGGATGTGCAGGCGGTGCATAGGTAGAAGACAATTTCAGCGGTTCTCTGCCGATATTCCTGATATTATGCCAGGTGCCAGCAGGTACGAACACAACATCTCCCTCACATATCTCAAGTTCCATATTAGGTCTTCACTGGCAGTTACCCATCATGGCAATTCCTCTGCCCTGTTCCACACGTATCATCTGATCTGTCTTCTCATGTACTTCCTGCCCGATCTCTCCGCGGGGCGGTATGCTCATTAATGTCATCTGCATACATTTACCGGTCCATACGCTTTTACGGAAGTTGGAATTTTCTTTTGCCACCTTACATACATCCATGATCATCGGCGAGGACTCTCTGTCCTCCATACCTGAACAACGATTACAACACATATATAATCCTGCCTTTTTCTTTTTCTATAATATATGTGTCGAATCCTGTAACGTGTATCATTGTAGCATGCCATAAGTACTCTGTCGCCATCCTTAAGCAATGCTCTCGCTATGGAAATTCTCTGTTTCTCGCCACCTGCCAGGGTAGAGCCGCCTTCACCCACTATTGTATCATATTTATCTGGAAGTGTCATAATAAAATCATGACATGCTGCCTTTTTGGCGGCTTCTATCACTTCTTCTCTGGTCGCATCCTCTCTTCCCATCATGATAGAAATCGTCAGTATCACCAACGATTTCACCTTATGTTTATTTTAATATTTATGAATTAATAGCCCATTTCAGGGGATGCGGGCATTGCAGGCTTTTTCTCCGGGATATTGCCTACAGCAGCCTCCGTTGTCAGTAACGTAGAGGCGATGCTCTCTGCATTGACCAGAGCACTGTCTGTTACTTTCACAGGATCAATGATGCCATTTGCCATCATATCTACATACTCTTCGCTGACAGCATCGAATCCAATACCATCTGCGGATTCCTTGACTTTATTGACTACAATGGCACCTTCCAGGCCTGCATTTTGAACAATGGTTCTAAGCGGAGCTTCCAATGCCCTTGCAACGATCAAAGCACCTGTCTTCTCATCGCCCTCAAGCTTGGCTGCTTCTGCAAGAACTGCCTTCTGTGCATGGATATAAGCAGAACCTCCTCCTGCTATAATACCCTCTTCTACGGCTGCCTTAGTCGCATTCAGGGCATCCTCAACACGATACTTGGATTCCTTCATCTCGGTTTCTGTAGCAGCACCGATCCTGATAACACCAACGCCGCCACTCATCTTGGCTATTCTGTCAAGGTATTTCTTCTTGTCATATTCAGAGGTTGCCTTTTCAGCCTGTGCTTTGATAGAAGCAATTCTCTCCTGAATATCCTCGGACCTGCCCTCGCCATCCACGATCGTTGTGCTGTCCTTTGTGACCTTTACAGATTTTGCTCTGCCCAGCATTTCCATAGAAGTATCCTTGAGCTGCATGCCAAGTTCTTCAAAGACTGCCTGACCGCCTGTCAGGAATGCGATATCCTTCAACATTTCTTTTCTGTTGTCACCAAAGCCCGGTGCCTTGACTGCAACTACCTTCAATGTACCACGCAGACTGTTCACGATCAGAGTGGTAAGTGCTTCACCGGTTACATCCTCTGCAATGATCAGCAGTTCCTTACCCGTCTTGGATATCTGTTCCAGAATTGGCAGTATGTCCTGAATATTAGATATCTTCTTGTCTGTAATCAAGATATAAGGCTCCTCCATGTTGGCAACCATCTTGTCCTTATCATTGCACATGTATGCTGACAGATAACCTTTGTCAAACTGCATGCCTTCTACCACATCAACAGATGTCTGCATCGTCTTGGATTCTTCTATGGTAATGACGCCATTCTTACCAACCTTTTCCATAGCATCTGCTACCATCTCACCGACTTCATCACTTTCTGCTGAAATGGCAGCGACTCTGGTAATATCCTTCTTACCACTGACAGGCTTACTCATCTCCTTAATGGCTTTCTGAGCAGCTTCTACTGCTTTCTTCATGCCTTTTCTAAGGACAATGGCATTGGCACCTGCTGCGATATTCTTTATACCTTCGTTGATCATGGACTGTGCCAGAACAGTTGCGGTCGTTGTACCATCACCTGCTGCATCATTCGTCTTGGTCGCAACTTCCTTTACCAACTGCGCACCCATATTCTCAAATCTGTCCTCAAGTTCGATCTCCTTGGCAATTGTCACACCGTCATTGGTGATCAACGGAGCGCCAAAGCCCTTATCCAACACAACATTTCTGCCCTTGGGTCCTAATGTTACCTTTACCGTGTCAGCCAACAGGTTCACACCGGATTCCATTTTCTTTCTTGCATCTATGTCAAATACGATTTCTTTTGCCATTGTAATCGCCATACCTTTCTCCCATATAGAACCCCCCGGCTATACAACCGGGTGGTCATTAACTATTCTATTATTCAATGGATATGAAATTATTCTGTTCTATCTTCCTGGCTTCCTTCTTGGGAATGTCAAGTTTTAAGATACCATGTTTAAAACTTGCCTTGATATCCTGCTGTGTAATGGCTTCCCCTACATAGAAGCTTCTCTCACAGATGCCGCTGTAACGCTCCCTGCGGATGTACTTGCCGGTCTTCTTCTCTTTCTCATCCTCGTCAAGTCCCTTGGCAGCCCTAATGGTAATATATCCATCATTCAGTTCAACAGATACTTCTTCTTTCTTGAATCCCGGAAGATCCATCTCCAGTTCGTATCCATCTTCTGTTTCTTTCACATCTGTGTTCATTACATTCTTGGCTCTGTGACCATAGAGCTTCTTTTCCACGTTCCTGAACTCTTTGTCATTGAACCAGTCATCATCAAACAAATCATCAATCAAACTATTAGTTCTAAAAATACCAGGCATCAACATAAGTCATCTTCCTTTCTTCTATCTAATACCTCGGATGTCGTCTTTGTTTTATATTTATAGAACTCAGGTTTCCTTTTCCTTTGTTCTGACTATGTTATACACCCATTATTAGCACTCGTCAACAAAGAGTGCTAATAATTTTTATTAAAAATCTATTAACTAATATATTTATTGAAATTCTCTTTTTCCAATTTAAAATAGAATTAAATACTTAAAGTAAAAAGAAAGGGGTAAGCCTTGTATATGAGCGAAAAAGCAAAGGTATACTTTTCAAAGAAAATCAGAACTTCCTCAAGCCTGAATTCTGGAAACCGGTTATTGATCATGTAGGTGGAACTGTTGTAGAATGTAACACGGCCTACAATGGTGTCCGTAACACCACTGAAAAGCATATGAAAACCATGCGTGAACATGGCTGGAGCAAATATTTTGAAGTAGATCTGCTGGATGCAGAAGGATTCACGGTGCCAGTGAACCGGAGAAAATCTGGACAGCAGACCATGATTCCTTCCTTGAGTCCATGGCTGATGCCGCATCCTCTGTTGTTGAATATTTTAAAGGGAATGCCATTTATATCAACGTCATGAAAAATATGTCCGTAGACTGCAACTGCTGTGCAGTGGCAGAAGATTCCTGTATGAAAGATATGGGTATCCTGATCTCTACTGATCCTATCGCGATCGATCAGGCTTGTCTTGATCTGGTATATGCCAGCGATGATCCCGGCAGAGATCACTTAATTGAACGCATTGAATCCAGAAATGGTGTACACACCATCGAAGCTGCCGCAGACCTCGGTTTTGGGACTCGCGAGTACGAACTTATCACAGTTTCCTAATATATGGAAAAGGCAGGGTTGCACAAAACAGCCTTGCCTTTTCTAATGTTATACTGTATTACTCTTTATTGCCCATTACCATTTTTATGATTGCAGATACCGCCGCATACAGTACACCTGCTACAGGCCATACGATCCATGTAAAATCCCATCTATTAGTCCAAAAGCTCCATCCCAGGTAGATTGCTGTTGCAAGACACCAGTAAGCACTGCTGAATAATTCCACTTTCTTCTTCGCATGCTTCTCAGATTTTGAGAAATCTCCCTCTTGCAGAAGCATATCATAACCACCCTTGATCATGCCGACATTTACCATAAGATATACGCCTATTGCAACTAAAATCAGCAGAAGGGATGTCAATGCACAACAAATATAGTCCGGCGCATCCATACTTCCCGCGATCAGTAATGGAATGACAGCTACAATACATAATACTACACCAATTGCAATACCGCGGGTAAATGTGTCCTCATAATCTTTCTGTTTCTCTTTTGTCAGTCCGGATACACCGTATGCTGTTTCAAATGCTTCCTTTTCCAGATAAGAAAACTTACTCTCTTTCATTCCATAGCTGATAAATATAAATACCGCAATGGCAACCATCACAAGCAGGAATACCAGACCTATACCCGATGCAAGTCCTTCTGAGATATTTCCAATATGTGAATCCGCAAGCCCTGAAAGAAAAATCAATATCACTGGGCTTAAAATGCACATGGCAACTCCACCTGCTATCATTGGTGCATTTTTTCTTCTTATTGCTAAGAACTCATTGGCTTCTTCCATGGAAACCTTATGCAATGTCTGATCTTCATCCCTGATATCTCCTACTTCCATAGGCAACGGTGCTTCTACCTCATCTTTTAATAAATAATCTGTACTCACGTTAAAAATCTCTGCAAGCTGAAGCACTCTCTGAAGGTCCGGTACTGACTGTGCGCTCTCCCATTTTGATACTGCCTGTCTGGATACTGACAGTTTGTCTGCCAGTTCTTCCTGCGACCATCCGTTCTTCTTTCTCTCTTCCATAATCTTGTCTGCTAAAATCATGTTTTCCCTCATTTCTGTTTTGTTGTTTGGTTTTTACAGACATATCATACCTTTTGGAACAGTTGCAGACCACCAAATACGCCTGTCAATCTGTCAACCGGTGGTTGCAACTACTCATAATTGCGCCTTACATCGTCTATTCCCATGTAAATTACGTTCTTTTGCGGCTTGGTTCCACTCTTCTTAAAAATATCTCTGATGGTGACAAATTCATATCCCTGTTTTTTTAATTCGGGAATCAATATCTTAATCGCTTCTACGGTCTGCAGGTTATCTGCCATGTCATGCATCAGGATCATAAATCCAGGCTTTGCAGCCTGAAGTACTCTCTTTACTCTCTCCTGTGCAGACACGGACGGCTCCCAGTCCTCACAGCCATACCCACTGATAAAATACAGATCGATCAGATCATACATCGTCTGGTTATAATTTATGTAGGGTGGTCTGAAGAATTGCGGCTTCTCACCAATCGCCTGCTCAATACGTTCTGTTGTGTAATTCACTTCATCCAGAATCTCCTGTTTTGTCAGATCTGTCATGGATGGATGTGTCTTGGAATGATTCTCGATCGTACAACCCATATCGTAGGCACGCTTCACCAGATACTCGGTCTGTTCCGTGATATTCTGACCAACCAGGAAAAAGCTCGCTACAACGTTGTTTTCTTCCAATACATCCAATACCTTATCTGTGATGCCAAGTGTCGGACCATCATCAAAAGTTAATGCTACTAATTTATGCTCTGCCATGTCAATATACCCCCTATGCCATTCCTAACGAGCTATAATACTCTCTCACAGCTCGCATTCCACCTTCTTTGACTAATCTTCCAGCAGGGACATAAGAAATTTCCTTACTGGTAAATAGTTCACACACTGAACAAAGTTTACCTTTCCATCTTATAATTTTATATGGAATCACGCAGAATCCCATTGGTTGTAAATTCAGGTGATAATACAAATGTAGATCTTATATTACTTCCATAACCTGTGAATGCTATCCATGCCAACACCTGACTAAAATTATTATCATACAGATTATTTTTTCAAAAGTACCATCATAATTTGCACATTTAATTTTAGCTTACTGATTTTCTGTTGCCATGTCATTATAACGATTGCAGATACTGTCTGCAACCACTATTTTGAGTAAACAGCATCATTTCTGGAAAGAAGATACACACAATACTGATTCATGCTGATACCTTCCCTCTTAGAATGTTCTGCAAGGGAAC
>CAYRAW010000030.1:0-17853 GCA_964422225.1 uncultured Roseburia sp. | reverse complement strand
TTGCCAAAAATCTAACAAACTTTTATAATAGACTTGTTGTAAAGTTTTCAGGTTATTGAGAGGAGTGTTTATAAAGATGGCAAAAATAAGCAGCAGCCACATTGCAATTCCCACTATATTAAAGGTTGAAGATGGTGCCCTGGATAAGATAGGACCTTATTTGCAGGAAAGTAATCTGCAAAAGGTAGTGATCTACTTTGGAAATGGTCTGATCGACATGTTTGGGGAGAAAGTTCTTTCCTCACTGCATAATGCCGGAATCGAAGTTCTGGAATATTGCGAATTGGATACAGTAGACATTGACGATATCATTCGTATTGCCTTTGCGCTGCCCAATTCCACACAGGCGGTCATTGGTCTTGGTGGTGGCAAAGTCATAGATGCCGCCAAGTATATGGGATTTCTGCGTAAGCTGCCCTTCATCAGCGTGCCGACTTCTGCTTCCAGTGATGGCTTTTCCAGTGCGAGTGCCTCTCTTATCATTAACAAAAGACGTAGTTCCGTACCTGCGCGTATGGCTTATGGCATTATCGTAGATACTGATGTGATCAAGAGCGCACCTGAGAAATTCCTTTATTCCGGTATTGGAGATATGGTGTCCAAGATCACCTCACTTTATGACTGGCTCTTTGAAGCCGAACACGGCACCGCCCAGGTCAATGACTTCGCCATGATGATCGCGAAAAAGGCAGTGAACAGCTTCGTCCGTACACCTTTTGAAACCATACATGACCGTCTGTTCCTGAAGGAATTGCTGGATTCTCTTGCCATGAGCGGTATTGCCAATGAGATTGCAGGAAGCAGTGCCCCCACCAGTGGCAGTGAACACCTCATCTCACATGCGCTGGATAAAATGCTGGAAACACCACAGCTTCATGGTATTCAGGTCGGCATTGCCACTTACCTGATGAGCCGCGTGCATGACCATCGTTATCAGAGGGTCAATACGATCTTTACCCAGACTGGCTTCTGGGACTATGTCTGCACCCTGAATCTGGATGTAGAAGATTACAAAAAAGCAATCGACCTCGCCCCTTCTATCAAACCCTTCCGCCACACATACCTTCATGAAGAACAGTATCGTGAACTGGCTAAGCAGATTCTGGTAGAAGATGAAGTTCTGCGCAGAGTTTTTCATCTCGCATAATCGCTATGCACCCGCATAGTGGGTGATTTATTATTTCGGGCATCTTCATTTTTCGAAACACGAAAAACTCAGAAGCCCTCAACAAACTAAAGTCCCTTCTCATTAATGGCATCATAGTGTCCACTTGGCAAACTCGTCATCAGTACATTTTACATAGTGTGTGCCGTCTACGAGGTGCTGTGTTCCCTGCTTATAGTCAATACCTGATGTCTTATAGTCATAGGTAAGTGCTGTTCTATTCTTCTCTACAACCGGATTCGGTGCAGGGATCGCAGATAACAGACTCCTGGTATATGGATGGATCGGATTATTGAAGATTTCATCCGTCGTACCTGTCTCCAACAGATGTCCCAGATGCAATACACCGATTCTGTCGGAAATATATTTTACCATGGACAGATCATGTGCAATGAACAGATATGCTGTACCGGTCTCTTCCTGGATATCTTTCATCAGATTGACTACCTGCGCCTGAATCGATACATCCAGTGCTGAGATACATTCATCTGCAATGATCAGCTTCGGGTTCATGATCAGTGCTCTGGCAATCCCAACACGCTGTCTCTGACCACCTGAGAACTGATGAGGATAACGGGTCGCATGCTCCGGTGAAAGTCCAACCTTGGCAAGAATCGCCTTGATCTTCTCCTCACGCTCTGCTCTGGTCTTATACATATGATGGATATCTAATCCCTCTCCTATGATATCTCCGATCTTTTTACGTGGATTCAGGGAAGCCATAGGGTCCTGAAAGATCATCTGCATCTGGGTACGAAGCATCTGACTGGCGGATTTGTTGAGTTTACCACTGATGTCCACATCATTAAATACGATCTTACCTGCAGTCGGTTCATATAATCTGATAATACTTCTGCCAATGGTGGATTTACCGGAACCGGACTCACCTACCAGTCCGTAAGTCTCTCCGGGATATATCTCAAAAGAGACGTTCTCTACAGCATGAACCGTAAAGGAACTGCTGACCTTGAAATACTGTTTCAAGCCCTCTACTGTAAGAAGAGGCTTTGCATTATAATTCACTGCCATAATCGGAAGCCTCCTTCTTCATACGTTCTAGTCGAGCCTTCAGCTCCTGTGGCATCTCTACCTTAGGTGCTCTTGGGTCTAACAGCCAGGTTGCTGCGTAATGGGTATCTGTAACCTTGAACATAGGTGGATCTGCCTTGTCATCCACTTCAAGAGCATACTTGTTACGTGCGGCAAAAGCATCACCCTGCGTCTCATGCAGCAGGTTAGGCGGTGAGCCAGGAATTGTATACAGTCTCTCATCATCCGTGTCCAGATCAGGCATGGCTGAGAGAAGTCCCCATGTATACGGATGCTTCGGATCATAGAATATTTCATTGATCGTGCCTTTTTCTACAATTTTACCTGCATACATAACATTTACATAGTCTGCAACTTTTGCCACAACCCCGAGGTCATGTGTAATATAAATGACTGAAATTCCTCTTTCCTTCTGGATTCTGCGGATCAGCTCGATGATCTTTGCCTGAATCGTTACATCCAGCGCTGTTGTCGGCTCATCACAGATCAAAAGGTCAGGGTTGCAGGAGAGTGCGATCGCGATAACGACTCTCTGCCTCATACCTCCTGATAACTGATGCGGATAGTTCTTCATTCTCTTCTCAGCATCTTCGATACCGACTTCCTTGAGAAGCTCTACCGACTTTTCCCAGGCTTCCTTCTTCGGTGTCTTGAAATGCCAGATCATACCTTCCATGATCTGTTTACCGATCGTCATGGTAGGGTCAAGACTTGTCATCGGGTCCTGAAATACCATGGCAATTCTCTTTCCATTAATATGTCTGCGAATCCATTTCTTATCTTTTGAAAGGATATCTACCGTCTCAGGTGTACCATCTGCATGGTGATAGGAGAACTGGATATTTCCGTTGGTTACCGTTGCATTGGATGCAAGAATACCCATGGCAGCTTTCATCGTAACAGATTTACCGGAACCGGATTCACCTACGATGGCAACTGTTTCTCCTTTCTGCAAATCTATATTGACACCTCGTATTGCATGAACAGGTCCTGCAGTAGTACGAAAGGTAATATCCAAATCCTGTATTTGAAGAATTGTGTTCTTATCTTCTGACATCTTTTTACTCCTTTCGTCCTTACATTTCTTTCATCTTCGGATCAAGTGCTTCTCTCAATCCATCGGCTACAAGGTTAAAGCTCAACATAAGCAGTGCCATTACCACGATAGGCGGAATGATCTGGTAAGGATGTGTCGTAAAGCTGTTGAAGCCTTCTGAAATCAGGGAACCTAATGAACACTGAGGCACAGGAATACCAAGACCTACAAAACTTAAAAATGCCTCTGTGAAAATAGCGGTAGGAATTGAGAACATGACCTGTGTAATGATAGGTCCTATAATGTTAGGCAATACTTCTTTAAAGATAATAAAGAAACTGCCTGCGCCTAAGGTTCTGGAAGCCAGTACAAATTCCTGCTCCTTTAATTTCAGCATCTCGGCACGGGCGATACGGCTCATACCTACCCATTCTGTCAGCATCAGGGCAAAGATAATAGTCAACATACCAGGCTGCAATACCAGTAAAAGCAGTGTTACAATGACCAGTCTGGGAATACCATTTGCAATTTCCAGGATTCTCTGCATGATAATATCAACTTTACCGCCAAAATATCCGGAAATCAGACCATAACTCATACCGATCACCATATCAATAATCGCTGCTGCAATGGCAATGACCAAAGATACTCTGGCGCCTTCCCAGGTACGTGTCCAGATATCTCGTCCAAAATTATCACTTCCGAACCAGTATTCTACATCGTCCAGACCTTTTTCCACATAATAGTTAATGGTCTTGGAACCTGTTGTGGTTCGCATTGTCTCATCACCGTTAAAGATACCGAACTTCTCCAGTGCTTTCACACGGGGAGCAAAATTCTTCTGGCTCAGTTCCTGACCTGAATAAGTGTATTCATTCATATTCGGGCCAATTACTGCAAGTAAAGTGATCAAAATGATCAGTACCAGACCGATAACTGCACTTACTTTACGGAAATACCGGATAAATACATCTTTCCAGAAGTTCTGTGCTGCATAGTTCTCATCAATTGTAATCTCACCTGCGTTGTCTTTTAATACAAAATCTGCATCTACAGGTACATAGGGTGTGTTCATTTCGCTCATCATCATTCCCCTTTCCCTGCAAGTCGGATTCTCGGATCAATGATACCGTAGAGAATATCCACTACTAACATGATACCGATGTACATTGCAGAATAAATAAAACTCAATGCGATAACTACATTATAATCATTAGACTGAATTGCTGTTACGAGCAGACTTCCTACGCCCGGAATCGCAAATATCTTCTCTACTACCAGTGAACCTGTCATCAGATCAACGATCAACGGTGCAAGTACTGTAATAATAGGAATCAAAGCATTTCTCAATGCATGGCGCAATATCAGCGCAGAACCTGATATGCCTTTGCTCTCTGCTAACAACATATATTCGCTTCCCAATACTTCAAGCATCTCACTTCTCGTAAATCGGGCAATGGATGCCATTGTAAACATGGATAATGAAATACTTGGCAATACACTGGAACCGAAAATATCCTGTTGTGTGAACAACATGGGAAACCAGCCAAGTTTAAATCCAAAATTATAACTAAGTGCCAGCGCAAATACATAAGACGGAACAGATACACCGATAACAGAAATAATTGTTGCCAGAGTATCCCATATCGTATCATGCTTGAGGGCTGCGATCAATCCAAGAACCAGTCCCACTACTGCACCTACCGTAACTGCAAATCCACCGATCCTGATAGAAATCGGTAATCTGCTCTGGATCAACTGAGAAATAGGGGTATTCTTGGAAATGTTATAACTAACGCCCAGATCACCCTTTAACATATTGCCTACATATTTAAAAAACTGTACGATAATTGGCTGGTCCAGACCATATTTCGCATAAAGAGCTGCCTTCTGGTCTGCATTTAACTTCTCATCGTTAAACGGTGAACCCGGCATAAGCTGCATCAGTATAAACAAAACCAATAAAATCGCCAAAAGTGTAAAGAGCGAAGTGATCACTCGCTTGATTGTATATTTCTTCACCTTCTGCCTCCCCATCCTATGTTAAAACTTTTCATACTGTCTGTTCAAAGCTACATAATAAAAGACTCCAAACAGGCACAAAAACCGCACCAAGGTATAGACTTCCTTAGTGCGGTTTCAATTAACAAATTTCTATTATTCTGCCTTTACCGCATTCTTGTACACACGGTTCAAAGCAACCGGGTGGAACTCAACGCCTGTAACCTTAGAAGACATCATTTCTGCATTACACTGTGTGTAGATCGGGAAGATAACTGCTTCGTCCATTACGATCTTCTCAGCATCGTAAAGTCTAGCCCAACGTCCTTCTGCATCTGTACACAGATCACCAGTTGTACACTCATCAATGATAGCATCATATTCTGCATTGCTCCAGAAACCATAGTTGTTAGAATTGTCTGTTACCCACATTCCAAGGTAAGTCATAGGATCAGCGTAGTCAGGTCCCCAACGAGTCAGACCTAACTGGAAATTGCCATCCTGCATATCCTGTACTCTCTGTTTCTTAGGCTCGATCGTCAAAGTAACTGTAAGTCCCGGAAGAGTTGTCTCCCACTGCTCCTTTAATACCTGAGCAACCTTCTGAGGTGCATCATCAGCATCTACAACCATGTCAAGTGTAAGTTCTGTAATACCAAGTTCATCCAGACCTGTCTGCCAGTACTCTGCTGCCTTAGCTGCATCAAATGCGCATACATCAGAGAACTTGGACTGATCACCTGAGAAGTCAGATCCGTCAGGACCTGCTGCAAACTCAAGAGGAACTGCTGTATAGGTAGGTGTGGAACCATCCTTCAATACATCTGTTGTAATGGCCTCACGATCAAGAGCCATGGTCAGAGCCATACGGATATTTAAGTTAGCAAGTTCAGGAACTTCCTTGATATTAGGAGATACATACCATAAGTAACCTGCACCGATTGCCTGGAATTCAGGATCATCCTTAACCTGATCAACCTGTTCACCATTTACCAGAGTAGTATCAAGAGCACCTGTCTGATAGCTCATCAATGCCTGCTGTGAATCCTGAATTACCTGATAATTCAAGCCTGCAAGCTGTACGCTGTCTGCGTTGTAGTAATCAGCATTCTTGGTTAAATGGAAAGCTGTTGCAGCCGGCTCATAAGAGTCAAGTACAAATGCACCATTAGAAAGTACTGTTTCAGGGCTTGTTGCAAATGTATCACCACAGGAAGTGAAGAACTCTTCATTTACAGGATAGAATGTTGGGAAATACATCAGTGACAGGAAATAGCTGACAGGTACATTTAATTCTACCTGTAAAGTCTTGTCATCTACTGCCGTAACACCAAGTTCGCTCTTATCCTTGCTGCCTGCGATAATATCTGCAGCATTCTTGATCTGACCGATATCACTTAACATATAGGAATATTCAGAAGCAACTTCAGAATCTACTGCTCTCTGCCATGCAAATACGAAATCTGCTGCTGTAACAGGAGTTCCATTGCTCCAGTTGGCATCATCACGAATATGGAATGTATAGGTAAGTCCGTCATCAGAAAGGTCATAAGACTCTGCAAGAGCAGGTACTGCCTGTCCGTCTGCATCCATCTGCATCAGACCATCTGTATAATCTGCGATAACTTCAAATGAAGTACCATCTGTTGCCTGCTGTGGGTCAAGTGACTCAACAGGTGTCTCTAACATAATGTTCAGGTCAGAACCGCTTGCTGTAACTGTTGTTGCGTCAGCAGAAGCTGTCGTATCTGTGCCCGTTGCAGCACTTGTCTGCTCTGTAGCAGCAGGTGCTGAACTGCTGCCGCATCCGACAAGACCGATTGTCAGAACGGAAGCCATTGCGATCGCTAATGTAGCTTTCATTTTTTTCATAACATTTCCTCCTTAGAGTTATTAGTACAATATGTAACTAATTCGCGTCCCAAAGCTGTATTCATGTATACCGCTTTTTACGTTGATTAACATGCTATCACATCAGCGCGCTAAAATCAAGTATATTTATACAAAAAAGTACAAAATATTGTACTATATTATCTTTTATTATGCAGTTTAATGTATTTTTTGTACAATAAAACGGTGGAACGAAAGTCCCACCGTCAGGTTTTTATGCGTCTGATCTGGAATACGAATTCTTCATCAGATTGCTCAACTCATATAATACCTTGTCTAAAGTAGCCGCCGTTTCTTTCTTAAGCATATCAGCCAATGCCTGATTTGTCTCCTGTTTTAATGCCAGTCTCTTTGCTGCATCGTTCTCTTTTGCAAGAGCCGCATCGCACAGTCCGATCAGCTCATGTGCCTTGGACATCACATGCTCCTGATAACGCTCAATATGGAAAATCGACTTTCTGTAAGAAGCATCTGCCATTGCCGCGATCAGTCTGCTGGACCAGTAGAAGTTATCCGTAGATACCTCTCCTGTTGTATTGCCGAGATATTGCGGTATCTCATCCACATCTGCATAGAAAGGAATCAGTACATTAAATGCATTGGATGCAAAAGCCACCCATTCAATGATACTGCTGTCTTTTGGCTGATCCGGTCTGATCTGGATTACTGCCACAAAATCGTTTCGATTGATACCAATGGAACGATATGCGCCCTTCAGTGACTTTTCACCGTATGCTGCATAAGGATCATAGGGTGTTCCCTGATAGTGGGAAGATAACACATACTTTACATCCTCTACCGTGATCTTCTTCTCCGGTACCATGCACCATGGAAGATCATCAGAATAAGGTGTATACTCGGATACAGGTCCGTCCCACTTTTTCGTATGAGGATTCAGATACCGTAGCATGAACCATGCGCGGGGCGTATTGTAGACATGATCAGAATCATCATGACTTCCGAATGCATCTCTTGGATTCAGTTTACCATCCATTGACAGATCCAGATGATTTTTCGTGATAAATTCCTTCATATCTGCAGAACACATATAGTCCTTTTGTGTGGTAAGTGCATCTTCCAGATCAAAAGCGTCAATTCCAAGCTGATTGGGCATAACCACATAGACATCATCCGGTACTCTTCTGGCGATCCAGTGATGACCGCCTATGGTCTCCAGCCACCAGATCTCGTCTGCATCCTGAAAAGCAATACCATTCATTTCATATGTACCATACTGCTCCAGAAGGCTTCCCAGCCTCTTCACACCTTCTCTGGCACTGTGTATATACGGAAGTACGATGTATACGATATCTTCCTCTCCGATTCCTCCTACAACTTCTTCCTTGTCATCTACTGCAGGCTGGTATACCACCAACGGGTCTGCCCCCAGCACTCGTGGATTAGAAGTAATGGTTTCTGTCGCTGTCATGGCAACATTGGCTGCATTCACACCGCTTGCCGCCCATACTCCCTCACCTTTCACAGCATTGGGTACACATGTATATTTCATAGGATCTGATGGCAGCTCAATCTCTACATGGGAAAGTTCTGATCTGTATTTGACCGGCTGCTCCTGTGGCTGCACGACAACCACCTTCTTCGCTGTAAAATGTCCTGATGCTGAATCATCATTACGTGCAATCATGGTAGAACCGTCATAGGACGCCTTCTTACCAACCAAAATCGTTGTACAAGCCATTATTTATTCCTCCTTTGTGTATTCTTATGTACACTAATGAAATCATAGCACTTTTCATCAGGTTTCTACAAGCAGCATTCAGTCTTTTGAAAAAATTAATACATTTATTATCTGTTCCATTTCCTTTACGATCCTTTCAGCATCGAGCTTGGCATCTGTTATTCCATTGTTTTTTACTTCCTCTGGCTAAGAGTGTAACATCCTTGTGAGCTATCCACAATGCATGCGCCAGATTGCATCCCAATACACCAGCTCCGTATACTAATATTTTCATATAGATCACCATGCCTTTCGATATTTATAAAATCATGATAATCCGTTATTGACTTTAAGCCAATAACAATATATGAACATACCAAAAATGCCATCCATCACATTTATCAATCCGTGATAGATGGCATTTCCCTAGTTTAATAAAGCTTCAACCCACTTCTTACGGGTTCACAGGTCAGGTCTACCCCAAGCCTCTTGAAAGTCTTGGAATCAGCTTCTGAAAGCATAACGGAGGTATGCACCTGACAACCTCTCAGCTTTGGAATCTGTTCCATAGCATGCTTCGCATTTTCACTGCTGACAGAAGTAAGTGCCAATGCGATCAACACCTCATCACTATGCAGCCTTGGATTCTTGCCTCCAAGGAAATTTACCTTCAAAGCCTGGATCGGTTCGATTGCCTCCGGCTTGATCAGCTTCTCATCATGCTTGATTCCAGCCAGATATTTCAGCGCATTCAGTAATAACGCCGCTGATGCACCCAGAAAATCCGTTGTTTTGGAGGTAATGATCGTACCATCCTCCAGTTCAATGGCTGCACATGCCACGCCCAGTTCTTCTGCCCTTTTCTTCGCAGCTACTGTAACTTTACGGTCATCTGTCGTGATCTTCGCCTGCTTCATAAGAAGCTCTATCTTATAGACTTCATTCTCGGAAGCCTCTTCTTTTGCTACTTTATTGATCGCAGTATAATATCTGCGGATAATTTCCATCTTGGATGCTTCACAACATGCCTCATCATCAAAGATACAGTTTCCTGCCATATTAACACCCATGTCAGTTGGTGATCTATAGTATGTATTCTCACCATAGATGCCTTCAAAAATGGCATTTAACACAGGGTAGATCTCAATATCTCTGTTATAATTAACAGTTGTTTCACCATACGCTTCCAGATGGAATGGGTCGATCATATTGATATCGTTAAGATCTGCCGTTGCTGCCTCATACGCCAGATTTACAGGATGTTTCAGAGGAATATTCCAGATAGGGAATGTCTCGAACTTGGCATAACCTGCCTTAATGCCACGCAGATTCTCATGGTATAACTGTGACAGACAGGTTGCCATCTTACCACTTCCCGGTCCCGGTGCTGTAATGACTACCAATGGGCTGGTCGTCTCAATATAATCATTCTTGCCAAAACCATTCTCACTTACGATCAATGGAATATTGGAAGGATATCCCTCAATGATATAATGCTGATATACCTTGATATTTTTCTTCTCCAGTCTTTCCCTGAACTGGACTGCACCACTCTGTCCTGCAAACTGTGTAATGACAACGCTTCCTACATAGAGACCTTTCTTCTCAAACTCACTGATCAGACGCAAAACATCCACATCATAGGTAATGCCCAGATCTCCCCTGACTTTATTTTTTTCAATATCTGCTGCACTGATCACAATGACAATCTCTGCTACATCAGAAAGCTGCATCAGCATCTGTAACTTACTGTCCGGCTGAAATCCCGGCAGGACTCTGGATGCATGGTAATCATCAAATAATTTACCACCAAACTCCAGATACAGCTTGTCACCAAACTGACTGATCCGCTCTTTAATGTGCTCTGACTGAATCTTCAGATACTTGTCATTATCAAAACCTGTTCTCATGTGTGCTTCCTCTCACTTACCGCTACTATATTGGTTAAATTTCTACGCTATATTGTAGCATAAGAAACACCACCTGGTAAAATAGATTTAAGAAATTTTTTACCATTCTTCTCCAGGGGATTTCATGCCCCAGTCTTTGCGGAGCTTCGTCACGATGTCTATAACAGCCTTAGAAGGCTGTAGCTGCAATTGTGGTTCCTCTTTTCACTAAAGTTACAGGAAGCAGACTTCTTTTTGCGACAGTCTTTCCTTTCGCTGCATCAATGAGCAAATCAACTGCCATGGTGTTCATCTCTTTAACAGGCTGATGAATGGTAGTTAATGGTGGTATTGTAAGCTGAGATAAATATACATCATCGAACCCAACAAGCTGTATATCCTCAGGAACCTTTTTCCCCATGCCATGCAGTACCTGCAAGGCCTGAGCTGCGATCAGATCAGAGCTGGCAAAAACACCATCCACATCTGTGTATTCTTCAAAGGCTTTCTCTAGCATCTTGCGATAATCCAGATTGTTATACTGGTCTAAATCAGTAGAAAGTTCTGTGTAGGAAACTCCATTTTTCCTGCAAACCTCTGCAAAACCCTTTGATCTGTCATCTGCAGGCATGGAATTTTCCTTGACACCTGATAAATGCAAAAGCTTCTTACAGCCACAATCGATCAGATGCTGTGCCGCAAGGCAGCCACCCTGCCTGTTATCACACTCTACAGCCGCTGTTCCATTTTCGACAAAGCGTTCAACAGTGATAATGGGAATATCAAAACCTTCAAACTCCTCGACTGCAACACCTGCAGAAAACACTATTATTCCCGCCACTCTGTTACTTGTGCACATCTCCAAATATTCTCTTTCCTTGTGCTCTTTTCCATGGGAATTGCAGAGAATAATCTTGTAGCCGCGTTTTTCTGCTGCATTTTCCAGATTACTTACAGTCTCAGCAAAATATGGATGTCTGATGTGAGGAACTATCACACCTATCGTGTTTGTAGACTTCTTAGAAAGAGAACGTGCTACTTCATTAGGATGGTAGTTCAACTCTTTCATTGCCTCATACACCTTTTCTCTGGCTTCCTCTGAGATATATCCTCTGTTATTTAATACTCTTGATACTGTAGTTACAGTCAGTCCACTCTTGGCTGCTACATCCTTTAATGTTACCATATGTCTTACTTCCCTTTGTTTTATGTGCAGAAATTATAGCATTTGATACAGTTATTTCCATAATGTTATGGTCCAAGATCAGTTCAATCTCATCTATATTGCAAGGATAATCTATCGTCTCATCATCCACAGTAATTTTTCTATTGACATAGTCAATATCTATAACGCTTTCATTGCAAGTCAACCGACACTCCTTGACGCCATTTCTGTAAAGCGTAATATCGTATGCTTTTCCTTCTTCAATACTGTCAGCAGTTTCTAAAGCATCTGTAAACTCCCGCACAGGCTTTTGAATCAGTCTGTAATCACCATCATGCTTTTCATAAGAATACTCTCTTGGTATTCCCATGGCACCCTGATAATACTTTCCATTCCTTTCTTTGAATCTTAACCAAGGGACTGCTACTATTCGTCCTTCTGTACCCCAATAAGTCTGGGCAGCGTACAGCCGGCCTCCGACATATGCCTCGTGGCGCTTGAAATCGGAAGTAAAGGTATACCCGTCAAAGTCTCCCCAGTAATAAAATCCATCAGAAGACCAAAACATCCACTTGCCGCCTTCAGGACCTGGTATGCACAATAAGTCCGGACACTCCCATGCCTTCTCTATGGTAAAATGCTGAGTCTGCTGCCATTCCTTCAAATCCTCTGATCTGAAAATGCCAAAATCATTACCCTCCAGATAAAGAACCATTATGTATGCATTTGTGTCTTCATGCCAGAAAATCTTGGGATCTCTGGAGTCCTTTCCCACTATCCCAAGGAATTGCCCTTCCTGCTTATGCAAGTTTTCTCCTCCATCAGTGCTGATAGCCATTCCCTGATAAAAGGGCTTACCCTTGCTCCATGGAGAGGAATTTCCTGCTACTGTATAGGGAAACAGAAGCTGATTATTTACCTTCATGCCACAGCCGGAAAACATAGTTCCATGTTGATCTGGAAAAAGCACATCCTTTTTCTGCTCCCAATGAAGTAAATCATTTGAAACAGCATGCCCCCAACTCATATTCTCCCAGCTGATATTAAATGGATTGTGCTGAAAGTACAGATGATAATTCTGTCCATCAAATACAAGACCGTTAGGATCATTGATCCAGCCGTATTTAGCTGTGAAGTGAACTAACGGATGGCTTTCCTCTGGCACATTTTCTTCTACTGCAGTAGTCAATTTTTCAAAAAAATCTTCAGAAAAGCCGCCAGTAACTGTGATTTCTTTTCCGTTAAAATCGTGGGCATCAACCGATGCAATATAAGAAAAGCCAGCTTCGCCCATTGGAATTTTGAATTCATAAATTTTGCTTTCTCCACAATAGAATGAAACAAGTTCCTCCTCGTTTCCCAGGTATACCGGAATAAAGAGAAAGTCATTTCTTAAGCAAAAGCTTTTTTCCATTGATCCACCTCATTTTTTATTAATTTACGAACATTCTATAGTATATTTTTTAGTCTCAAAATTGGCTCTTAGCCGGGCAAAGTGATTTCCATTTTTTCTGAAGATAACAAGTTCTTTGTCATTACTGTCTTCAAGAATAAATTCACCGTCGAATGCCGGATGCTCATTTCTAAACTTCATAAGCTCAAGCAGCCCTTTTACAACAGGTCGTTTTGTCTCCCTGTCAATCTCATCCAGAGAGTAATAATGGCGATTGATATTGCGGCCCACTTTTGTCTCTTCCAATAACTCGAGGTCATTTTTTCCTGCAAGCAAGCCGACATAATATACCTGAGGTATGCCTGGTGCGAACATCTGCACTGCTCTTGCCATAAGATATGCATCGTCATCATCCCCCAAAGCTGAGTAGTAACTGCAATTTACCTGATAAATATCCAAGTTATTATATGCTGCCGTATTATATATTTTCTTAACATTTGCTCCGTACTTGAAAATGTCCTCTTTTGTTCTTTCTATCTCTTCATCCGGAAGAAGGTCTTTAACATCAACCACACCTATTCCGTCATGAGTGTCCAAAGTAGTAAACTGCTTTCTTGGGCAAATCTCAAGCCAGTGTTTTAAATACTTGCTCTGACCATAGTATAACGCATTGATCAGCAGCATTGGAAGTGCAAAATCATAAACATAATAATCTTTTGATACAATTCTTTGCTGCAGGGTGTAATGTTCATGAATCTCCGGAAGGAGCACTGTACCATAATCTTTCACAATTTCCTGACAGCCATCCATAAGTTCCCAAACTTCAGGCTCTATGAAAAAGCAGCTTGTGCCGGCTTTTTTCGTGGCGTAGGCAAAGGCATCAAGTCTGATAATTGCAATACCTTGTTTGCATATTGTAGTCAGGTTGTCCTTTATAAACTGCTTTGCTGTATCAGACTCACAGTTTATATCTATCTGCTCCTCATCAAAAGTACACCATACCTTTTCACTTGTGCCATCTGCAAAATGTGCTTCCACATATGGTGCTCTGGGTTTTCTTTTATAGATTGCATCCACTTGCTCTTTGGTCGGCTCGCCGCCCTCCCAGAAATCCTTATATCTGATAAAAAGATCCTTATATGCCGACTCATCTTTTTTCTCTAAGAAATCCTGATAATATCGGCTTTTTGCAGAAATATGATTGATCATATAATCTGCCATAAGGTAGTAGTCCTCTGCCAAAGCCCTGATATCGTTCCAGTCTCCAAAGGCTTCATCCACTACCTGATAATCCATTGGTGCAAAGCCTCTGTCAGCTGAGCTTGGAAAAAAAGGAAGTATATGGATTCCGCCAACGGCTTCCGGAAAATATTTGTCTACTACATACTTTAAGTCCTTCAGATTGTTTCCCATGGAATCTGCATATGTTATAAGCATACATTTGTTTTCTAATTTTTTCATTCTTCGTCTCCTCATTTACTTAACCGGGTAGTTTCGAACTCTAAGATAACGCATTGCACGAATTGCCTATTTACTTAACTGCACCTGCTGTAATTCCCTCTACAATATAACGCTGCAGGAACAGGTAAAAAAGTAAGATTGGAAGCATGGCAAGCAAAAGGGCTGCCATGATCAGTCCTGTATCCGTTGAGTAGGTTCCGTAGAAAACCTTTGTGGCAATCGGAATCGTGTAAAGTTCTTTTCTGCCAAGAACCAGGCTTGGTAAAAGATAATCATTCCAGAATGCCATAGCGTCAATAATTGCAACAGTTGCAATGGACGGCTTGAGCATTGGAAATACTATTTTCCAAAAAATCTGCCATTTATTACAACCATCAATAGTGGCTGCCTCTTCAAGAGAGACTGGTATATTGGTCTTGATCGCTCCGTGAAACATAAATGTCGCCATAGAAAGCGAAAATCCAATATGCATGAATACCAAAGTAAGTCTGTGATTGAGAAGTCCAAGGATTCCACCATATAACGAAACGATAGGAATCATCAATACCTGAAACGGGATAACCATTGAAGCAATCATCAAAACAAATAAAATCTTATTTACTTTCCAGTCATTTCTCACAATAAGATATGCTGTCATTGATGACAGTAAAATCGTCCCAATCGTTGCAAGCGTTGTTATAAATAATGAATTTCCAAAGGAGTTCCAGAAGTTCATTTTCTTCATAGCTGCCGGGAAATTCTCCAAGGTAAATCCATGCTTACCGATGAGTGCCAAAGGATCTGCTGTGATATCAGCCTTTACCTTGAATACATTGATAATTACCATGATAAAAGGAAATATAAATAGTATCAGCAGGGCAATTAATACTATAAGCATGATCGCATGTCTTATTTTTTTACCTCTGGCGGCTTTTTCATTTATATCCATTATGCCTGTACCTCTCCTTTCTTTCCTACTGCAACCTGAACTCCACCAATTACTGCACAAATAACAAAGAGAATAAGAGCCTCAGCCTGACCTGTTCCATAGTTTTTATTTAAAAATGCCTGATTGTATACATGCATGGCAGCAAGTGCACTGCTTCCATACGGATCACCATTTGTCAACGAGAAGTTAACGTCGTAAACCATAAAGCATCTGGTAATGGTAAGAAACAGACATTGTACAAAGGATGCTGTCATAAGTGGAATTGATATATGTATAATGGACTGTGTTCCTGTACATCCATCTATTTTCGCTGCTTCAATCACATCTTCTGAAACACTCATGAAACCCGCCACATAAATAAGCATCATATATCCGGCATACTGCCAGACAGAAACAATAATCAGTGCTATGATCGCTCCGGTTTCTGTTGCCAGAAGTGACTTTGCATGCCCTGATGAAATATGATCTGCCAGAGCAACAAAAGCTTTGTTAAACACAAATTTCCAAACGTAACCAAGTACTATACCACCAATCAGGTTTGGAATGAAAAATCCTGCCCTGAAGAAATTCTGTCCCTTTATTCCACTTGTAACCATATACGCAAGAATAAAGGCCACTGCATTGACTAAAATAACAGCTATTGCTGAATAAATAAAGGTTCTTCCAAGCGAAGCCCAATAATCCGCATCAAAGAAAGCATTTATATAATTTGTTGATCCGATAAATGGCTTGCTTTTAGATACTCCGTCCCAACTTGTAAAAGTCAGGTAAATACCATAAACAAAAGGAACTAATACAACACATAAAAATACAAATGTTGTTACCCCTGCAAAAATCAAATAATTTTTTATTTTGTAGCTTAATGTATTCGTTTTCATAGTGTTTCCCTCTCAAAGACCAGACCGCCTATTAAAAGCGGTCCGGGAAAAATTACATATCTGTTCAGATATTTCTGACCAGTCAGCACTCAGTGAGTGATCGGTGTAGCACTCTTGAAGTAATCAGCCACTTCACCTGCAAGCTCATCTCTATCAATTACATCGTCCAGATACTTCTGCATAATCTCCTGCCCCACTACAGTCATGTGGTCATCCGGAAGATAATTATAATTATCAATAAGCATATTCGCATCAGCGTACTTCTTTACAGATGCTGAGAGTGGATCAAGTGCAGAAGCATCAATGTTGTCAAATGCAGGAACAAGTGCACACTGTTCTGTAAGGAAGGCGTTTCCCTCCTCGTCCATTACTAGCCAGTTAAGGAAATCAAGAGCCGCCTGTCTCTGTTCGTCACTTGTTGCATCTGAGGAATCCACAAAAATATATTTTGAACCGCCGCCTACAAGTTTCTGATTTGACCCATCTGCTGTATTCTGAGGAATCGGCATGATTCCCATATTCTCAGAGTAATCATACTGGTTGATTTCTGACCAATCCCAGTTGCCGCCAAACATAAATGCGATTTTGCCTTCTGCAAGCATCATTTCAGATGTTTCTCTTTCTGCATTTGAAGCTGAACCCTTTGCATAGTTATAATCTTTCAGAACATCAAATGTGTCCATTAATGAGTTGAACTTCTCATTTGATGCTAAATCTGCATTTCCGGCAAGCAAGTCATTAACAAATCCATCAGGATCATCCTGCTGCTCATATACCTCTGCAAAATAATGAGCACCCAATGACCAATACTCTGAAAGCACACCTACCGGCTGTGCCATTCCTCCTGCTGCAAGTTCATCCAAAAGAGCCTTAAAATCATCAAGTGTCGCAACGGATGCCGGATCAAAAGTCTCACCTGTTATATTTTCAATTGCATCTGCATTGTAAATAATGCCTCTTGCCTCTACGCAGACCGGAAATCCAACAAGTCTTCCATTTACACTGATTGCAAGATTAGTGTGACTCGCCCATTCCTCGTTGGAAAGATCGTAGGCATAATCATCAGCCAGTGAATAGATATCCTTTGCATCTACCATTGTGAGTGTATATGGATCATTTGATGCATATTTTGTTGCTACCTGAGAAGCAACTGTTGTGTCTGTGTCTGCGCAATAAACCTCCACATCTACTCCTGTCTTGGCGCTATATTCTTCAGCCATTTCCTCAAACTGAGTCTGAACTTCAGACTTTGAATTTAAAATGGTGATAGATACGCCCGTGCCTGCTGGCTCCCCGGCAGATGTTCCTTCAGAGTCTGT
>CAYRAW010000029.1:0-17884 GCA_964422225.1 uncultured Roseburia sp. | reverse complement strand
GTCATTGTTCACACTGCTTCATCTGACTTTGAATCAGTTCATAACATGCAATACTGGATTAAGCAGTTACCCCCTAGTCGTTTTTTTCAAACGCATAGAAGTTACATTATTAATTATGAATACATTAATGATTTTGATCATTTTTTAATTCATTTGGCAAATGGACAATTTAATGCATACTTGACCAAACGTAAATACAGTACTTTTAAAGAAGCATATCTTTTGTATTTGGAAAGTACAAGGTAGGAGTTATGAAAATTATTCTTTCTTTTTGTTTTTTGATTGAAGCCATAATTTTATTACAATATGGCAACAGCTTATTTACACCAAAGTATTCTTCTGCCAAGAGAATTATTGTAGTAAGTATTTTTTATAGTCTACTTTACATTGTATCTTTATGGAATGTAAAATGGCTAAATATGATTTTATATATATGTGTTAATTCTATATTTTTTATTACGCAATATACAATAAGTCATCGTTTAGTAATTTTCCACTCTACAGTTCTAGCTTCTGTAATGGGTATGTGTGAACTAATTGTATATGGTATTATAGCTCGTATAACTCCTAGATTTTATGCACAGATGGAGAATTTTCATAATACAGTTCTTTTTATTATTTGTAGTAAAATTCTATTTTTTTCTATAATATATCTTCTTACGCATATATTCAAAAGGCAACAAAATAACGAGGGTTATCATGACAATTCAATTTTTATGTTAATAATAATTCCCTTTACATCCATTTTTATCATGCTTACATTTGTAATTATTAATGACAATTGTATTATTGCTCCTAAAATTAACTGGATGATTTCTTTTAGTGCCCTTTTAATATTGATTATAAATCTTTTAGTATTTAGCATTAATCAATACAGTCAGGAAAAATATAATGATTATACAGAAATGCAGCTTCTATTGCAGAAAGAAAAATATATTTCCGAGTACTACAAAATGCTTTTATCGCAGGATGAAAATCAAAGCATACTGATTCACGATATAAAAAAGCATCTTCAATCCATTGAGGCTTTAAATGAGAAGCATGATTACAAGCGAATTAACACCTATATAAGTCAATTGCTTCTTTCATCTGATTTAAAGGAATCTTCTCGTATCTGTGAAAATGAACTTCTGAATGCTATACTTGCGAGATATAAACGTCATTGTGAAAATATTCACATTTCATTCATCACAGATATACGCGTAAATACCATTAATTTTATGGCAGATAATGATGTCACTTCACTTTTTTGCAATCTTTTAGATAATGCGATAGAATCTGCTAATGGTATATCAAATTCATATATAGAAATATCTATCTGCAAGAGAGATAAAACACCTTTTCTTTTAATCACTGTCGTGAATTCTTGCTTGACTAATCCATTTGAAAACAAAAATTATAATTTAAATACTACAAAATCTAACAAATCTGTTCATGGATTCGGAATTAAAAGCATTCGTAAGGTTGTCAAGCAATATGATGGAGAAATAAAAATGTACTACAATGATAAATCATCTACTTTTCATACAGTCATCACATTAAAAAATAAAATGATTATGCAGTAGCAAATAATTCAACTGTATCCTTGATTTCATGCGCCTACTGTAATTCTTATAGATTCATCTGACTTTATACAAAAATTTCCGCCTGTTAGACACGTATGTGTCCGGTACACAGGAATACCAAACGCTCCAAATATTACATAGTTCAGATTACAAAGGTAGGGCATATAGGTTGAATATCCTCGTTCCTTAGCAAAGTCACTGATTGGGCATACAGAGCTCTCATCGACTTTGCCGGGATTAACCAATATCCTTCTCATGGTCTTTTCCTGTTCAAATGGTAATGCCTTATACATTTTCTCATGGCATCGTGTGATAAGCTCTCCAGTCTGTTCGCTATTCACACTATACTTTTATACTTTCTTAATACTTCCCCCATTGCCACAAGAGAATATGCATCCGTAAAGTTTTTGGTGTCACTGTTTTGGTCTCCTCCCAGATATGGGAAGAAGGGCAAAAGTACTACTATATAGTAACTCCAAGCTTCGTCAAAAATCTGTTCAAAACATATTCTGGTATATTTTTCAATCTCTGGTTTTATGGATTGTATAATATATGGATATTCTTACTGTTACGGAGGTACTATATGTTTATTAATTATTCGAATCCTTCCGGCAATGCGGAAAGTATCTGCGATAATAGCTGCCCTATCCTCATCAATAGCTGTGGTTACTATCGCTTGAAGAAACAGGCAGACCTTCTCACCACCCGTCCCCATGGACGTCTTGATTACCAGATCATATATATTGCAAGCGGACATGGTGTATTCTATTTTGATGATATGGACGAACCTATTATTGCCAATGCCGGAAATATAATTATTTACTAAAACTTCCCACACCAATAAGGTGTGTTGAACCTTGAAAATTCAATATTTCAGCCAATAAAAAAGGCATAAACCTGTTCTTTTTGGTATAATGGAATTGACAAGAAACCATTTACAAAGGAGATTTATGCCATGTCCAGTATATCACAAAACTATTACGATGAGAAAGCATTAGTTGACTGTGTTCAGAGATTTTTTCAAAACATCATGTTGGAAAGCTTCTTGCTAAGTGCAACGGAATGAAAGAAAAAGGAGTTTCTCCGGTTTCTCTGCTTCGTTATAAACTCAGCAATATTTTTGTCGGAAGAAGCATGTATATGCAGCAACGGACCGGCTCTTTTAAGGAAAATTTTTCCAAGAACACTTTTTATCGGTTTCTTAATGCTGCAAAAACTAACTGGCTACGTTTTACTTCTCTTCTTGCAGCAGATATCGTCAATCATGACATTCGTGGTCTGACAAATGAAGACAGAAAAAATGTATTCATCATCGACGACAGCCTTTTCAATCGCACCAGTTGTAAGAAAACAGAACTGGCTCAAAGGTTTTTGACCATACGGATATGCATTTCAAAAAAGGATTCCGGATGCTCACCTTAAGCTGGAGTGATGGAAATACCCTGATTCCGGTAAACAGCTGTCTTTTAGCATCTGCAAAAGAAACAAATATCATCGGTCCGGTTAAAAACTTTGACAATAGAACCCTTGCAGGAAAAAGACGCAAACTTGCTCAGACAAAAGCCCCGGAAGCAATGATGACTTTGCTGGATACTGCTATCAGTTCAGGACTGGAAGCAGATTATGTCCTGTTTGATTCCTGGTTTTCCAATCCGGTACAGATCACAGCCATTCATTCAAAAGGTATGGATGTGATTGCTATGGTCAAGAAAAACAGCCGTATCAAATATTCCTACTGTGGTGAACAGCTGAATATCAAAGAGATCTATTCCAGGAACAAAAAGCGCCGAGGAAAATCAAAATATCTGCTTTCAGTTGATGTTACGGTGGGAAAGATAAATCCGATTCCTGCGAAAATTGTCTGCGTAAAGAACAGAGCGAATCGCCAGGACTGGCTTGCTTTTATCTGTACAGATACGACGCTTTCTGAAGAAATCATCCGTATTTATGGAAAACGGTGGCAAATTATGCAGATATCGGCATAATAGCCCATCTCGAAAAGTACTGCTTTGCAACAGCGATTACATCTTCTTTTGATCTGATATCTTTATTGGTTGCAAGCATCATTGGATGTTCTGTTGTATCATAAGCACACGCAAAATAAAAGAGGAACCTTCTCGGTTCCTCTTTGGCTGTGTGATATAAGTGAAAGGAAAAGTTTTTATCAATACAAAAATTTCCTTATACCCGTTATTTAGTTTGTTTTTTGAATTCTATCCTGGCGAGCTTCTTCACGAGGTATTTCAATACCATATATCCTACACCGACCAGAACAGTAATTAAAACAGCATTTGCCATAATTACACCTTCCTTTGCGGTTGAGAAGAATTCCCCTCTTACCGATATCTTTTCTTTACAATATTAGGTTAGCATAAACTAACTCAAGTGTCAATAGCCTATTCACATATTCTTTTTAGGTTGCTTAAATGCCCTTTTCCATATATAATTCTTGTGAGTAATTACACACAGAAAGGTTTAATAAACGATGAGTATTTTAAATGTAGAAAATCTTTCCCATGGTTTTGGGGACAGAACTATTTTTACGAACGTATCCTTCCGTCTCCTGAAAGGCGAACATATCGGACTTGTGGGCGCAAATGGAGAAGGTAAATCTACTTTCATGAATATTATTACCGATAAACTGATGCCGGATGAAGGTAAAATAGAATGGGCGAAAAATGTCCGTGTCGGTTATCTGGATCAGCACACCGCTCTGCAAAAAGGCATGACAATACGTGATGTGCTTGCTTCGGCTTTTGATTTTCTATATGAAATGGAGACCCGCATGAATGAAATCTGCGACAAAATGGGCGAAGCCTCTGAAACAGAACTGGAAGAATACATGGAAGAGTTAGGTACAATTCAGGAGCTTCTCACACAGCATGATTTCTATATGATCGATTCCAAGATTGAAGAAGTGGCAAGAGCTTTAGGCTTATTGGAAGTCGGTCTGGATGCCGACGTAACAGATTTAAGTGGTGGACAGCGTACCAAAGTACTGCTTGCCAAACTGTTATTAGAGAAGCCTGATATCCTGCTGTTAGACGAGCCGACCAACTATCTGGATGTAAATCATATTGAATGGCTTAAGCGATATCTGCAGGAATATGAGAATGCCTTTATTCTGATCTCCCATGACATTCCCTTCCTTAACAGCGTAATTAACATTATTTACCATATGGATAATGCACAGCTTACCCGCTATGTCGGTGACTATGACAAGTTCCAGGAAGTCTATGCCATGAAAAAGGCACAGTTGGAAGCTGCTTATAATAAACAGCAAAAGGAAATTGCTGATCTGAAAGATTTCGTTGCCCGTAATAAGGCAAGAGTTGCAACCAGAAATATGGCAATGTCCCGTCAGAAGAAACTGGATAAAATGGATGTTATCGAGCTTGCAGCCGAGAAGCCAAAGCCTGAATTTCACTTTAAGGAAGCCAGAACCAGCGGCAGATATATCTTTACTGCCAAAAGTCTGGTCATCGGCTATGATGAAGCCCTGTCCAAGCCACTGAACCTCTCTATGGAAAGAGGGCAGAAAATTGTACTGACAGGTGCTAATGGTATCGGTAAAACTACTTTGTTAAAGAGCATACTGGGACTTATCCCTGCACTCAACGGCGGTGTGGAATTAGGTGATTATCTGGAGATCGGTTACTTTGAACAGGAAATGGATCAGTCCATTGCTACAACCTGTATTGAAGAAATCTGGAAGGACTTTCCTTCTCTGAGTCAGTATGAGGTACGAAGTGCTCTGGCTAAGTGTGGTCTGACTACCAAACATATCGAAAGTAAAGTCAAGGTATTAAGTGGTGGTGAACAGGCAAAAGTCAGATTATGTAAACTGATCAACAAACCCACTAATATTCTGCTGTTGGATGAGCCGACTAACCATCTCGATGTGGATGCCAAGGCAGAATTAAAACGTGCTCTTATGGAATACAGGGGAAGTATTCTCATGGTCTGCCATGAACCTGATTTCTATGATGGACTGGCAACTGACGTATGGGACTGCTCACAGTGGAGTTTGAGAATATAATGATGCCAGTGTAAAAAGGTCCTTCAGCCATATGAGCTTGCTCATAAATGGCTGAAAGACCTTTGACATCATCATATATAAATTCACACGATTATCCATACTACTGCTGCCGATATCATAATCTGAATAATAGCAAATTTGAATACTGTCTGCGCATTAGACCAGTTCTTGTTCTTTCTTACATGATCGTGAAGCGGTGTACGTACTTTCGTCAATATCTTAATATGCAGATAACGAAGTAATGATACCTTTACCAGTCCGATACCTCCATCTACCATCAGTACACATGCAACCAACAGATATAAGAAAGGACTTCCCATCTTCATTACCGCAATTGCAATAAACAGTCCAATGGCGCGTGACCCTGCATCTCCCATCATCAGACAGCTTGGAGTCGCATTATACCACAGATAACCGAGAATACATGCAATGAACAATAAGATCAAATATGCAAAATCCGGTGCAATATCTTTACTCTGCATGATCAGATATACTGTTGCCAGCGTGATACTGGCAAGTGTTCCTGACAATCCGTCAACACCATCTGCACAGTTTGTTACATTGATAGAACCCCATACCAGAATAACTGCCAGTATACCATATACAATGGGGTTCAATGTAAATGTCTGTCCTGTCAGTGCGATGGTTATATCACTTCCATTGAAATTCACATACGTAATTGCTGTCATAACTGCGATCACCAGATCAAGCAGACCCTTACGCAGTTCTCCCCATGATACTTTCGCACAGTCATCAAGGAATCCTGTCATCATGGCTGCTACCGTCAGGATAAGGTAAATTACAGTTTCTCTTTGCAGATCACCAAATATGATCGCTGCTGCCACAAATACCAATATAAAGATAAATCCTGCTCCTCTTGGCTTACCTGCTGATAATACGCCATCATGAGCATACGCACGTCCATGATCTCTGGGCAGACGGTTAATTCCCGTTCCCAGAAGAATGCACGTAAGTAAATATGCAAACGCTACACCGATAAATCCTATCACGCTATACGCAGAAACATTTCCCAAATAGTTAATCATGTTTCGTATCTCCTTTACTATTGTTTATTGTCTATTTTATGTACAACCTGTTTTTATATGCCAGATTCATCACATACTGAACTGACTCTGATACAGATTTGCATAGAAACCGCCCTTAGCAAGGAGTGTTTCGTGATTTCCCTGTTCAATGATATTACCATCTTTCATAACCAGGATAATATCTGCTTCACGAATTGTAGAGAGTCTGTGTGCAACAATAAAACTTGTTCTGCCTTCCATCAATGTGGCAAACGCCTTCTGGATCTTGATTTCTGTTCTGGTATCAATAGAAGAAGTAGCTTCGTCCAGGATCAGCATAGGCGGCAGACACAACATAACTCTGGTAATACACAGAAGCTGTTTCTGTCCCTGTGAGAGACTGCCTCCGTCCTCTGTGATCACGGTATCATAACCCTGTGGGAGACGCTTAATAAAGCTGTGCGCATGGGATGCCTTTGCAGCCGCAATGATTTCATCCATTGTTGCATCAGGTTTACCCATGATAATATTCTCTTTGATCGTACCGGACTTAAGCCAGGTTTCCTGTAATACCATACCATAGCCCTTTCTCAGGCTCTCTCTGGTCATATTTCTGATATCTACACCATCTACCTTGATACTGCCCTTATTTACATCATAGAAGCGCATCAGCAGATTAATAACTGTTGTCTTACCACAACCTGTAGGTCCTACAATTGCAACTCTCTGACCCGGTTTAACATGAAGATTCAGGTCTGTGATAAGTTTCTGATCTTCCGTATAGGAAAAGGCAACATCATTAATATCAATCTCACCCTTTGGCTGTGTCAGCACTACAGCATCCTTTGCATCCGGAATCTGTGGTTCTTCTTCAATAAATTCAAAAATTCTGCCTGCACATGCCATGGCATTCTGTAATTCAGTTACGACCCCTGATATTTCATTAAAAGGCTTGGTATACTGATTTGCATAGCTTAGGAAACTTGAAAGCTGACCTACACTGATCTTACCCTTTATTGCCAGAAAAGCACCAACAATACCAACTCCCGCATATACCAGACTGTTTACAAAACGGGTACATGGATTGGTCAAGGAAGAGAAGAAAATAGCCTTCACACTTGCTTTTTCCAATCTGTCATTTACTTCATCAAACTGTTCTGTAACTTTATCTTCTCTGCCAAATGCTTTTACAACCTTCTCATTTCCGATCATTTCATCGATCAGCGCTGTCTGCTCACCCCTTGTTTCTGACTGGAGCTTGGACATTTTAAAGGTTCTCTTTGCAATGAAATTGGCTATAAAAAATGACAATGGTGTCAGAACTACTACCATTAATGTTGTAGTAACATTAATCGACAACATAAAAAGCAATGTGCCGATAATTGTGATCACACCTGTAAATAACTGTGTAAATCCCATTAACAGACCATCAGAAAACTGGTCTACATCTGCTATGATACGGCTTACGATATCACCATGTGCATGACTGTCGATATATTTTAAGGGAAGGATCTCTAATTTACGAAATGCTTCATCACGCACATCACGTACTACCTGATATGCAATTTTATTATTGCAGGCATTCATAAGCCACTGCACAATTGCCGTTAACAGGATAATAATGACCATTTTTCTGAGTATAACCAGTATTCCTGCAAAATCTACTGCTCCCGGACCTACAATACAGTCTACGGCATTACCGGTAAGAATCGGAATATACAATGTAAGCGCTACGGATATTGCTGCCAGAATAATAGATAACAGCAGAAAAATCTTATATTTTCCAATATGGTCCAAGACCTTCTTAATAATCGTCTTATTATTTTTCATTGCCTGCTGCCTCCTTTGGGAACTGAGAATAGTAAATTTCCTGATATACCTCATTATCTGCCAGCAATGATTCATGCGTGCCGATACCCACCATCTTACCATCATCCAGTACGATAATCTGATCTGCATACTGAATGGAAGATGATCTCTGGGACACAATAATAACAGTCATGTCATTTCCCATTTCACGGATTGCATGTCTTAATTTTGCATCTGTAGCAAAGTCAAGTGCAGATGCACTGTCATCCAGAATCAGTATCTCAGGTTCTCTGACTACTGCTCTTGCAATTGTCATTCTCTGTTTCTGACCGCCGGAAAGATTCTTACCGCCCTGGGCGATCATAAAATCCAGTCTGCCTTCCTTTGTATCTACAAATTCTTTTGCCTGGGAAATTTCCAATGCCTTTTCCAGTTGTTCTTCTGGGGCATTCTCATTACCCCAGAGTAAATTCTCACGAATCGTTCCTTTAAACAAAACTGCCTTCTGCGGTACAATACCTACCTTGGAACGAAGTGTATCCGGATCATATGTCTTGACATCCTGTCCATCTACCAGAACCGTTCCTCTCGTTGCGTCATATAATCTTGGGATCAGATTGACAACAGAAGTCTTACCGGAACCTGTACCTCCGATAATACCAATGGTTTGTCCTCTCTTCACTGTGAAATCGATATCAGTCAATGACTCATCACCACCGCCCTGATAGGTCAGTCCCACATGTTCAAATCGAATTACATCCTCAGTATTCTTTGCATCTGCCTGCTGTGTAAGCGCCTCGATCTGCTGTGAATTCTCTACCTCGAAAATACTCTCAATACGCTTTGCACATGCGAGTGCTTTCGTGATCTGGATGATCAGATTGGCAAGTTTGATCAATTCCACAAGGATCTGTGACATGTAGTTAACCAGTGCTACGACCGCACCCTGTGTAATAATGCCACTGTCTACACGAATGGCACCTGTCCAGAGCAGTACTACCAACGCCACATTTACAATGATATACGTAAGCGGATTCATTGCTGCAGATATCTTACCAACAAAGACCTGAATATCCAGAAGTGCCTCATTCTCTTCTGAAAAAGCCTCTATTTCCTGATCTTCTTTACAAAATGCTCTGATCACTCTGGCTCCTGCAAGATTTTCTCTTGTTCTGCCCAGTACTTTATCCAGCGCAGCCTGTACCTTCTTGTAAAGAGGCAGACTCACGATCATGATCCCAAATACTACAATAGAAAGAAGTGGAATTGCTACAACAAATATAAGTGCTGCTTTTACATCTACAGTAAATGCCATGATCATCGCACCGAATACAATGAACGGAGAACGCAGCAACAGACGCAGTGTCAGATTAACACCTGACTGAAGCTGATTGACATCACTGGTCATTCTGGTGATCAGTGTATTGGTTCCTAAGGTATCCAGCTCTGTATAAGATAGACTCTGAATATGGGAAAATAATGCGTGTCTGAGCTTTGTCGCAAAACCAACAGCCGCCCTGGCACTGAAATACTGTGCTGTTGCAGAACAAGCCAGACCGATCAGTCCCAGTGTAACTAATACGCCGCCCATTTTGAAAATATACTCTCTGTCATTATTGGCAATACCGGTATCAATAATAGCTGCCATAACCAATGGCACAAATAATTCGAAAGATGCTTCCAACATCTTAAATAAAGGTGCCAGGAAACTTTCCTTCTTATAGTCCTTTAAATACTTTAACAGACTTTTCATAGAATTCCTCATTTCTGGTATAAAAATACCCATAATCGCTTTTTATCATATCACAATTTTGTAAAAAGCAAAACTATCTTGCAATGTTTTCTTATGCATGCTACGCTGAAAAAAAGACAAAAGGAGTCGCCATGAATCTTGACCTGCAATCATCAAAATCCACCCGTTATCTACAGGTGTATGATTATTATAAAGAATTGATCCTCACCAGAAAATTACCGGAAAATACTAAGATGCCTTCTATTCGTCGTTGTGCCCAGCAACTCGGACTAAGCCGCACGACAATAGAAACTGCCTATTTGTGCCTTGCTGCAGACGGTTATATTATATCCAGACCGCAAAGTGGTTACTATGTAACCGGGCGCCCGGTTGTTTCATCCACAGTATCATCAAAAAATCGTAAGAATATCCACAATTCCACACCTGAAATCCTCTACAATTTCACATCCAACAATGCCGATGCGGATAGCTTTGACTTTAATCTGTGGAGAAGATACATCAAAAGTGCACTCAGGCAGGATAAACGGCTTCTGACCTATGGGGAACCCCAGGGTGAATGGGAACTTCGTGAAACGATCTGTAATTATGTGATCAGTAAAAGAAATGCTGTATGCACACCTGATAATATTATAATCGGAGCAGGTTCCCAAAGTCTGCTCAATATACTATGTCCTTTGATCAAAGATAAGCAGTCTGTTGCCTTTCAGGATTCCAAATTTGCACAGGGTACTGTTATTTTCGAAGATTACGGCTTTCAGGTAACTCAGGATAAAGAACATGCAGACATACTCTACATGACTCCTTCCAATATGACATCTCTGGGTGATGTTATGCCCATGGAGAAACGTCTTTCTCTCCTTCGGGATGCCGTTTCCCATAACAGACTTATCATAGAGGACGACTATAACAATGAATTCCGATATTTTAGTAAGCCACGCCCTTGCCTGCAGGGACTTGCAGGCGGTGAAAATGTAGTATATCTGAGTACTTTTTCCAAGCTGTTGCTGCCTTCTATCAGATTGAGTTTCATGATTTTGCCGGATGAACTGCTGCCTCTGTATCAACACAAAAAAGCCCTTTATAATCAGACAGCTTCCAAAGTCGAACAACTGGCGCTATGCCAGTTTCTCCGGGATGGTCATCTGGAAAGTCAGATACGTAAGCTCAAACGTCTCTATGCCGGTAAAGCCAGAGCACTTGCTGCTGAACTGGAACAGACCTTCAAAGATCAGGCAGAAATATATATGGGAGAATCTGTTACGCTCGTTCATCTTCGTATCAAAAGCAGTCTTTCTAATCAGGAATTAAAGGAACGTGCCGCCAAAAAAGGCATCCTCGTCTTTGCCTCTCCAAAAGAGACAAAAGAGTATGCCCATATTGCTCTGTCCTGTTGTGAAGTTCCTACTGAAGAATTTCATACAGCAGCTTCCCTGCTCCATGAAATTGCCTTTTCCGATCAATGAGTCTGTTTATTGATATAATTGGTCTTAAACTTGGAATATACGATTTTCTGACTGCGGTATAATCCCGTGTAACCGGATAACATATAGCTAAATGCTGCTGCAAGCAGAAAATAGGGCATTCCCTCATAGCCAAATAATTCAAAGCTGATAAGTAAAGACGTAATAGGGCAGTTTGTTACACCGCAAAATACAGAGGTCATGCCGACTGCTGCACACATAGCAGGTGAAAAACCGACCAGATTACCGAACAGACAGCCAAAAGATGCACCAATAAAGAAAGATGGAACAATCTCACCACCCTTATAGCCAGCCCCCAGGGTCAATGCTGTAAATAACATCTTCATAAAAAAAGCCTCTGGCCGGACCTGTCCCTGCATACAACTCGCAATAACAGATACACCTGTACCATTATAAGTCTGATTCCCTACCAGTAATGTCAGTACAATGATAATGACACCGCCTGCTGCTGCCCTCAGATAAGGATTCCGGAATAATTTACGGTACATCCATTCTGCACGGTGAAGCATAATACAGAACAGGATACTGATCACAGCACACATAGCTGACAAAAGTGTCAGAATTACTGCTGATTGCAATGTAAACGCAGGAATTTCACCAATATTGAACATTTCTGCAGTTGCTCCAAATGCGACTGCGATCTCATGCGCCACCAGTGATGATACCACACAAGGTACCAACGCAGAATAATGCATGATACCTACTGTTACAACTTCCATCGAAAAGATAGCTGCTGCCATAGGCGTGCCAAACAACGCAGAAAATGCTGCACTCATACCACACATGATCATTACATGCTGATCCTTCTGATCAAACCGGAACAATCTGCCCAATGTATTTCCCAGACTTCCACCTAACTGCAATGCTGCACCTTCACGCCCCGCAGAGCCACCAAAAAGATGTGTGATCAGTGTAGAAGCAAAAATAAGCGGTGCCATACGAAGCGGAACACTTTCTCCGGCAGAAATTGCCGACAAAACCAGATTCGTTCCTGTATCTTTCTCATCATGCAGCAACTTATACAGTCCCACAATTGTCATACCACCCAATGGGAGTAAATAAATAATCCGAGGGTGTGCCAGTCTTGTGACAGTAACCCAATCCATTGCAAAGTAAAAGGCGGTACCAACCAGTCCAACAACAATACCCGAAACAATGGAAAATACGATCCACTTGATTACAGTTCCCAATCTCCTGCTGTTATGATCTACCTTGTGCCTGATATAAGCACTCGTTAATTTTCCACTGCCTATCTTCATTTTAGCTGCCACGCCTTCCTGTTATTATTTTATCTCCATTTTATTAAATTTCTATAACTTTTCAATACTTTTTTGGAAAAACTGCTTGAAAAAAAGAAAAAATCCAGTATAATAGAGAAAGCACTGATAAAACAGCTATCGATGCGTGGCTCAGCTTGGTAGAGCGCTGCGTTCGGGACGCAGAGGTCGCAAGTTCAAATCTTGTCGCATCGACTAAAAAAGGAATTGACATGAATGTCAATTCCTTTTATTTTTAATTTTTAATTTTGTTCTGCTACAAGGAACTTCATGATAGCATTGGCTTCTTTATCCGCTCTATAATCTCTCTTTTCAGAAGAAATAGCCGCTCCCTCTGCATGGAATTCAACAAAATGCAGGGAATGCCTTCCTTCTAAACACACTGTATTATCATCCTTGAGATAAATCCCTTTTACCTGTGGACATTTATCAATGACAAAATAGCGGATCAGTTCATCATTACTTACACAATGTACTCTTCTTGAATATTTCACTGTACTGTCTATGACCTTCTGATCGGATGGCAGGATTACATACTCCTCTATCATCCATCTGACACTACATGTGAGTATAGCAAATCCCAACAGCAGCAATACTACATTCCCCGCTGCCGTCAGGTTGCCAAGAATCATCTCTGATGCATAGATACTTGCCCCCACAATCATCAACTGCATCAGAACAGTATTAACCGATTCCCCTCTCGGTTTGGTCATTACAGCTTTTCTAACTGTTATTTCCTTACTGTTTTCTTTGCAAATCATACAAAATTCCCCTTTAAAACAAACTTTTTATGTTTACTTTACACAATTATTATATGATATCATACAAAGAATTTCAATGCCTTTTCGTATAATTTTTCCATAAATTAAAATAAATAATGTGTTGATTTGTTAAATTTATACATAATATAGTCTAAACTTTAGATCACAGCATAAGCTGACCCTCTATTGCCTCAAAATCTATTTTGTGACAATTGCCATCTTTGAGCTTGACCTGTACAGGTCCATATCCTCCAAATCCCTGTGGATCAGTATATGTAACAGATTCTATTGGAAATAATTCATCCATTGTAAAATCATCCTGACTTTCTTTTGTAATTACCTGAGATATCAGAATGGAAGATTCATAGTGATTCTGATTGTTTCTGGCTAATTTAGCATACACAACAATGGAATGTTCCGAATCCGGATTGGTTCCACAACTTTCTACATAGGCAATATCATCCCATCCATCATAGATCGTCATAGCCAGTTGTCTTGGTTTGCCCGTAGCATCCTGCCCTTTTAAAATAATTGCCTTAGCCTTACCACCAGCATATTCCTGCTCTTTTGTAACAATCCTGGTACCATTGTCAGGGAACCCATAAGCTCCCAGAGTCAGAGTAATTGGCTTCTTAAATAATCTCAGTTTATCAACCCGTACAATTCCATAGGGTACCGTAAAATCAGCCAGATTCATAGCCTGCATCCAATGACATTCCGTGCCAAGATTATAACCAAAGAACTGCCTTCTATATAAAACATCCCCTTTTTGTCCATTCCAGAATGTTACGTTCGCTTTATCATAAGTATCCGTTGTTACATCATGCAGTACATACTGCTGTGATTCCACATCTTTAACCGGAGCTGCTTCCCATGGATATTTCGTATTAAAGCATAGTTTGGAGTAATTCCACATACCATGCTCATCACCCTGATTCTTAACAACTTTTCCTGTTCTTAATATAGTTTCACCATTCGCTTCATGATTGGAGAAACACAATGCCGGTCCATTAAGCGCCGTAACCTTTACTTCCTTCTTTTTCAGTTTCTCCCATGTACCATTATTTTCTTTTGCTGTCCAGAATGGATGGTCTGCCGGTAAATGAAGGCACAGGAATGCCTTACCAAGCCAAAATGGTGATTCTGCACAGGAATACCCCTGTACAAGTGGTGTGAACTGCCCATAAAATCCTAATGTTGGTACACCTTTGTAGAGAAAATCTTCTCTTTGAAGAAACTGCAGCAGAGAACCGGATGAAATTCTTCTGGCCAACCCCGGATCTGCCTCCCAGTGTTTCAATATCATATTACCATCAAAGGCGCTTGTTGCCGCATTACGATAAATATTGCTGCGTCCCCACATATTGGTGAATCCATCTGCATCAAAGAAATCAGCATAGGTCTTCATTAAAGTATTGGAATATTCTTCAAATTTTGAAGCCAGATACGGTTCCTTTTCATAGCCATACCACTGATTCCAGATAGGAGCATACACATTGAAAGCCCAGCAGGAATAGTAATCAAAGGAATGTCCATCACGATACCATCCATCTCCGGCATAATAATTTACAATTGCCTGTGCATGCTCTCTCATGATATCTTCATCGATCGGATATCCTTCCATTGATAAGAAGGCAAGGTCAAGCATATTGAACAGCCGCCAGTTCTGTGGTACAGTATTACCCTTTGCATATCCGTAAAGGAAATCAGCTACCAGATCCTTTTCTTCCTTTGTGTAAGTATCCCATATCTGTTTCTTGCTGATCCAAAGACAAATGACCAGTGCACAGGTTTCTACTGTCTGCTGAAAGGCACGAAACGGGTCTTCCTTGCCTGCCAGTTCCACAAGTTCTTCATATCGTCCTACCGACAGTTTATCTGAAGGTGTGCACGCTCTTAATACATGGGTTTTGTAATAATCTTTTATAGAATATCCATTAATTACAAGCTGTGGATTATCTGCGATCAAAGGTGCTGCAATAAAGAAAGACCTTGCAAGTCCTTCAAAATATTCAGCCTTCCATTCCCATATTGCATCAGCACTGTGTGGATACGTTACCTTTGTTTCTTTTCGTGGCATAACTACAGGATCGTCAAAAGCTGCTATATTATTAAAAACACCCTCTAACAGATACTCTCCTGCTTCTATCCAGCTCTGCCTTGTAAGCCCTGTATAGGGACTTAATTCATAATCTAATGTCTTTGGTTCAAATACCATTCTCTTACCCTCCTACTCACTACAAACAGTTGTTTTGTCGTTACCAGATAAACAGTTCCTTGTCACACAACTTCCATATAGCTTCTATAAAGTAATAATCCCCATATATAATAGAAAATTCATGATCTTTATCATGATATGCTGCTGTACACTTTTCCAACAGATTATCCTGCTCTTCATCCCAGTTACAACGATTCTCTGCCAGAGTTTTTAACAGCCTTTCTGCTGTTTTTCTGTATTCTTTCCCTTCTTCTCCCAGATACTGTGCCAGTTCAAGCATACCGCAGGCGGCAATTGCTGCTGCCGTAGAATCTTCCCATGCAGGTTGCTCTGGTTGTCTGAAGTCTACCGGGATCAGACCACTTTCAGGAATACAGGATGTAAAGTAATCTGCAACCTTCCTTGAAGTCTCCAGATATCTATTCTGTTTTGTATGACGATAACTCAACGCAAATCCATAGATTGCCCATGCCTGTCCTCTTGTCCATGAAGAACCATAACCATATCCCTGTCCACCTACAGACTGTACAAATTCACCTGTCTGGGCATTGAAATCCACAATATGATTAACAGACCCGTCTTCTCTTACAAAATACTTCATTGCAGTATCCGCATGCATGGTAGCAATATGATAGAATTTGGGGTCATGCAATTCGTCACCTGCCCAATACAGCAATGGAAGATTCATCATACAGTCAATAATCGCTCTTCCTGCAAAAGAACCATCCTCATTACCATCCCAATTATTCCATGCACGAATAAAATGTCCGACAGGATTGAATCTTCCTGCAAGATTATCCGCTGCCAACAAGGCCCTGTTTCTTGATTCCGCATTTCCATCCAGATGATAATGTGCAACTGCTGTCGGAAGCCATTTGAAGCCACTGTCATGATCCATACCCTGTCTGTTCATCAGATTGGCATCAAGCTTCTCTTCATTTTCAATAGCAATGGTACGATACATCTCATCTTTTGTAGCATAATACAGTTGCCACATCATACCACCCCAGAATCCGTTAGTCCACCAGCAGATATCCTTACCACTCTTATCATCAAATACTCCGTTATGAGTAGTATACGGTATCTTATGTGCGTTTCTCTTTGCTACCTTCTGCTCTTTTGCAATGATTTTGTCATATACCTCATTTACCCATTTTTCTGCCATTTCGTAACCTCCCTTTATTTGTTTTCCCAATATACTTAAGATAGTTTTTAGTCTCTGTAAATAATATACTTATAGATTGGATTCCCCTGTGCTGAGAATTTTTCCTCATATTCTGTCATAATATTTCCCTGGCACAGCTTTTCATCATGATGCAGATCTCTTGTCACGACCTCTGCTTTCCAACCTGCGGGTTCTAACTCTTCTAATGCAAAGTCAAATAAATCTTTATTATCTGTTTTAAATTCCAGTCTTCCATCCGGAATCAGAAATTGATCATACCTCGCCAGAAATTCCTTCGATGGTAATCTTCTCTTGGCATGTCTGTCCTTAGGCCATGGATCTGAGAAATTTAAGTATATCTTATCTATTTCTCCCTTATCAAAAACTTCACAGATATCTTCTGCATCCATACGGATAAAGACAACATTAGGCAGTTCATTCTCCTCCATTTTCTGGATTGCCCTTAAAAGTACAGAAGAATACTTCTCAATTCCAATGTAGTTAATGTCAGGATGTGCCTCTGCCATACCCATGATAAATTTACCTTTTCCCATGCCGATTTCAATGTGGACCGGTCTGTCATTTCCAAAGACCTCTTTCCATTTTCCCTTACACTTCTCGGGCTCATGAACCACATACTTACTCTGTGCTATCATATCCCTTGAACCTGTTACATTTCTTAAACGCATAAATCCCTCCGTATTGCTGTTATCAGTTTGATTTTACACCAGCTATTGTGCTTTGTCACGGGATTTTAGGTCTATTTATTTTATATAAAATGGTGTAGAATA
>CAYRAW010000028.1:0-18145 GCA_964422225.1 uncultured Roseburia sp. | reverse complement strand
CCATGACTTAGCCGGTGAAAATGTATGCATCCATGTGATCACACCTGCGCATTCTGCATCTGCATTTGCTTCATTAAATGTCTTTCTGATCACTTCATTTGTGATCAATGTCGGTTTCCATACCACTTCATAGGGCAATAAACCTGATTTATTCAGACCTTCTACAATAATTTTGGAGTGTTCTGCTACCTTCTTCAGACACTCATCCCCGTATAAATCCTGTGAACCGGTTGCAAACCAGAACTTGTAATTCTTTCCTGTCTTCATGTTTCCCTCCATAGTTATGATATTATGTAATCTTTTGCCATTTCAGTTTTACCATAAACCAGAGTAAAATGCAATATTATAGACTATTCTGATGTAGGAATTATGTAATGATCGAATCAGACTCAGAAGAATAACGTATGTTACGATAATATGCCTCCAATTCATCACAGCAATTCAAAAAGACCGTTCTCATATTAGGGTCGAATTGTGTCCCCATCCCTTGCAGCATAATCTCTTTCGCCTGTGCAAAGCTCATCGATTCCTTATAGCACCGCTTACTTACCAATGCATCGTAAACATCTGCAACTGCCATGATTCTGGCTTCAATCGGAATCATGGTGCCAACCAGTCCGTCCGGATAACCTTTGCCATCCCATCTCTCATGATGATATCTGGCAATATGAAATGCCGTATTTACAAAATGCTGTTCTTCAACGCCATCCAGCAGAATATGAACCATCTCACCACTCTTTGCAGAATGTGTTTTCATAATCTGATACTCTTCGTCTGTAAGCCGTCCGGGCTTACAAAGGATATAAGAGTCAATAGATATCTTACCCAGATCATGCATAGGTGCAGCACGTACAATATCTTCTGCAAGCTGCCGGTCTAAATCCATAATCCCCTGTTCCATGATATTATTCACGATAATGCGGATCACATCGCTGGTTCTCTTAACATGGCCGCCTGTATTATTATCACGGTTTTCTATGATATTTGCCATGCCTACCGTGATCTTACGTTGAATTTCCACAATGTTCTCTGTTTTTTTCTCAATCTCGGTATTCAGAGTTTCATTGTAGGAAGACATAATTTCCATTGCTTTCTGTTCTTCTGTTGCATCTCTGATATCAAAAAGATATCCCTGTGCTTTACCAGCTCTGTGAAAAGATATTTCAGACACTTCACAGATACATATCATTTCTCCCAATTTATATTTTGAAGATACGACTCCCTCATTACAAAACTTTTCTACCATCTCATTAAAAAATAATTTGTCCTGAGGAAGTTTCTCATCCACCCGCTGATTTTTTAAAAATGGTACAAATTCAAACGCCTTTTCATTACAACTCATGAATTCAAGCTTCAGGTTTAATGCGACATACCCTCTCCTGCTAAAATACCTCTGCTGTTGTGAAATGATACATGAAATATCATGCAGATGCATACGATCATAATTCAACGCAATGATGACACTTGATAAAGTATATAAGTATGGCAGTGACGTGAAATCGACATCAACAAAGGATTCTACAGCATATACAATGATAAAAAACATTGCAACCACAAAATAATTATAGAATATCCTTCTGGAATAATTATTTTTTCTGGCATATATAATAATCAGGGCACCTATGTTCATGCATATGACAAGTGCCAGATATATGATATGTACGACTTTAAGCGGACCTGATGTCATTTTCGTGACACTTCCGGCATCAGTCATAGTTACCTGCAGAGAACTGTAATACAGCCCGGTTCCATAGGACAGCCATACCACACTTACATGTCCCAACGCAATTCCATAGCCTATTAATTTAATCCATCCCTTGACATGTACGCCAAAAGAATGAAGCATCGCAAAAACTGAAACCATAAGCAAAACTGTACTGTCCAGATAAATAAAACAGAATGCAATTTCAGCAGCCTCGGGTGATGTTACTTTGGATTTTAACCAATATCCCAAAATAACAATAGGCACTATTATTACAATCGTCCAGTCGTAAATATTAATATTTTCATAATTTTTTGATGCCATATATATCAGAACAAAAATAGATATGATAAGACATACTCCAAAACCTAATGTTGCCATTTATTTGAACTGCTCCTTGATAAAATAATCTGCTATCACATGTAATGCATTATCTTTAGACTGATTTTTCAGCAAATATCCCTGCGGTCGTAATGCGATCAACGACTTTACAGTCTGGGCATCATCCTTTGAAGTCAAAAATATGATCGGGATCTTAGCTGTTGATGGTTCATTCCGAAGCATTTGCAGGAACTGTGCGCCATTACAGATTGGCATCTCATAATCCAGCAGAATCAAATCCGGCTTATTCGTTTCTATCATATGGAATGCTGCTGATGCAGAAGGACACACATTGACATTATAATCCTTTTCAAACCACTCTGACATAAGACGAAGAAATGTAGGCGAATCATCAACCACCAGAATGTTTTTCCTGTTTCCTTTTGCTTCAAATTCTCTGAGTAATACTCTTAACCTCTCTACGACATCAATATTGTTCATTGGACGCTCAAAGCTGTCAGCAATCACATTCGTAACACTCACATCATACAGACTACGAAGTGTATCTCTATATCCTATGAGAATAATTTTTCTGTTATATTCAATACACCTGTCATACAAAAATACTCTGGATTCCGGGCGGAGCAGCAGAAGTTCGGCATCAACGACAAAGAACTTCGGCATCTGCACAAGATTTTTCAGATCTTTAATACTGAAATCACACTTACCGGTTTCATAACCACATTCTGTCAAATTGTCCCTCAATGAACGAATAATAAAAGTCTGTTCTTCATTTTCCAAAAAAAGGAAATCTAATTGTTTTTCCATTATTTTATCTCTTCCTACTCTTCCTTAAGAAATCCCAATATCTTTTTCAATTGGCCGCATAAATCCACAGTTTTCTCAGCGTCAAGACCTGCCACTGCCGCTTCGAGTTCTTGCATCAAAATGATCTCGTCATCGTTCCACTCAAAAGACTGTAGTTCCTTCATTATGGAATCAACATTTTTAATATCATAAGATTTTATACTTGTTTCCAACAGATGAAAAATTGATTCCAGTGTTTCCTTGGCTGGTTTCGAATGTTTCTCTTTTGATCTGGGAATACTCTCTTCCACAGCGTTCTTGAGATCAGACCACTCCTCATAAAAATAAGGTGTAACATCTAGAATTTTTCTGACATTCTCATGCATAGCTGCGCTCTCGAGCATTGCTGCTATTCCATATACCCGGAATGCTCCTATGATATTAGCTGAAGCCTTCATAGCATGTATCTTTATTCTGAAATCATTCACAGCTTCATGACTATTCTGAATGGCACCTGCATAAGACATTAGTTCCTTCAGATCCGCATCTGCCATATTCACGAACTGCCTGAGTACAGACAGGTAACTTTGTAATCCGCCTGTATGGTTCAATCCATATGCCACATCCACTCCGGAAATAATGGGAATCACAACTTCTTCTCCCTCTTTCTTCTTTGCCGATGAAGTATTTTCCTTTATCTTGGATGCATCCAGATATTCCATGATTTTTCTCTCCAGCAAATCGGGCTGAATCGGCTTAGCCAGAAAATCATCGAATCCCATGCCACAATATTCCTCTTTGGCTCCCTTTACCGCATTAGCAGTCAAAACGATAACAGGTGTTTTATGGTTTTGTCCGCCTTGCTGGCTTCTGATTTTGTGGAGTGCCTCCACGCCATCCATTTCCGGCATCATATGATCCATAAAAATCAGATCATACTTCTGCCTTGCTGTCTTTTCCAATGCTGCTGCCCCTGATCTGACAGTATCAATCCCAAGCTGCGTTTCTTTCAGCAATTCTATAAATACATTAAGATTCATTGCATTGTCATCTACCACCAGAACTTTTGCATTCGGAGCAGTAAACAGTGCCTGATATTCCTCCATATCATCATTCTCTGCTATATGATCTATCCGACCGATCGGTGTTTCCTCTACTACTTTCTGTTCAATCTCAAAGTAGAACTCACTTCCCTCACCATACTTGCTCAGTACATGGAGTTCTGAATCCATAAGCCTGAGAATACTCGACACCAGATTAAGTCCTATACCGGTTCCCTCTACAGAATGGTTACGTTTCTCATCAAGTCTGGTAAACCTCTCGGAAAGTTTATCCAGATCGTCTTCATGTATTCCAATACCTGTATCTTTCACAGAAACCAGCAGATGAACCTGCCCATCATGGATTTTGCCGAATATGGAAAGCTTCACGCAGCCCTCATCCGTGTACTTTGCAGCATTGTTGATCAGATTGAGCAGCACCTGTTTTATGCGCACCTTATCTCCATAAAGCTTATCCGGCAGATTCTCTGCTACTTCATATTTAAATTCCAGTCTTTCAAATTCTGCCCTGTTCTGTACCATGCTGATCACATCTCTCACAAGCTGGCCCAGAGAGTATTCCTCCATAACCAGTTCCATCTTATCAGCTTCAATCTTTGACAAATCCAGAATTCCATTGATCAAAGACAGCAGCATGTTAGATGCATTGTTGACATTCTTGGCATAGTGCCTGATCACCGGCTCTTTGGATTCGCGCATGATCATAGTATTCAGTCCTATTATGGTATTGATAGGAGTGCGGATCTCGTGGGACATATTCGTCAGGAATGCACTCTTTGCTTTGCTCTCATGTTCAGCTTCGTTTACACGATGGACGATTGCCTCCATTTCTGCCTTCTCATCATTTATATTCTGAATGGTAAATACAACTTTACAAAGCGGCTCATTCTCCACACGATCCATAGCAAAGAAACGAATCCTGCACCATCCATATGTATTGCTGATATATTCAAATGCAAGGGTATTCCTGCTGCCCATACGTTTCTCCAGAGTAGCCAGATCACAAAACTCACATGCCATATCCTTATAACTGTCAATGCTGTCATATTCAAACATATTTTTGAGCTGTTCTTCTGCAGACATATTCTTGGGTCTTAACTTCTCCGAGGCTTCATCAGCCACTACAGGCATAAGAACGCCATCCTTCAGATCAATAATATAGATAATGGAATACATGTCCGACAGACTCAGGATTCCTGATTTCTTAATCTCCATCTCCTTGACAGTATTCTTATAAGTAACAGTCGATACCACATAGAACATAAGTGCGACCAGCCAGATAATGATCAGCATTAAAACCAGATAATTGCTGTTGTCATCTGTGAGCCGCCTGTGAAATGTATAAGTTACTTCGTAATTGCTTGCAGTCGGAAATTCCAGATAATATAGGATAAATCCCATCGTCATCTGGGATTTCTTGTCAACCGGTATTTCATCATTTATGCTTGACGGATAGTATATAACATAATCTCCCTTGGAAAGTGGTATCAGCAAATCTCCATCATAGAGATAATCCAGTGTGACCTCCTCCAGTGAATAGTTCCTAAGATCAAGTGTCTGTACTTTCGTATCACCGTTCACATGCTGATGTATCTCTACCTTTCCACACCATGCCTGATTCAGCAGACAGTCATCCTCAATATTGACTGTCATCTCCCACTCTTCAATCTGATATCTGGAATCATTGACAAACACTACATCCATTGTCTGTGCTATCAGGTCAACTGTCTCTCCATACAGATCATAGCCACGTTTCATCCATGTACTGGTAGTTCCTTCTTTGCCGGCAATTGACACGCTCACACCTTCAACTTCTTTCTCTCCTGTCAGTGTATGCTGCTGCCGGTTAAAGTAATTCACATATGTTACCTCTCCCAAGATCATGATAAAAATAATAATTGGTAAGATGATCAAGGCTCTCTTCAGCCCTTGCATCCTGTTCTTATTCGTCTCCATATCCGGTTTTCCTCTTTATATGTACTTTGTACACCGTGAAATACTTGCAATATTATCTTCTAATTACCCAATGATATAATATCACTCTACTAATTTTTTTCAATATCCTTTCTTCGAAGCAAAAGAGAGCTGTACATAAGTACAGCCCTCTGTGAAACTTCTTATACATTAGCAAATGCTTCCGATTCCTGCTTTAGATTTTTTGCTACTGTACTGTTTTCTTTCATCCGGCTGTTTACAGTGTCCAATGACTGAACCAGAGAATCAATATCAGTAGCTGCATCCGTTACACCTGTTGCGGATTCTTCCACGGCACGGTTAATGCCTTCGATTGCTTCCGTAATTTCAGTCATTGTATCCAGAATGCTCTGTGTCTCCTTGGAATACTCGTTCATAGCCGTATCAATATATGTTGCATCCTGATTATACTGTTGTCCGCCTTCCACAAAGGACTGATAATCTGGCAGAATATTGTCGTTGATATAAGCGATGATTTTTTCAGAAGCTTTTACCAACCCCTGCACAGCACCTATGACCTGCCCATTGATCGTCTGAATGTTATTAGCCGTTTCTCTCGAAGAATCAGCCAGCTGCCTGATTTCATCTGCTACAACTGCAAAGCCCTTGCCCGCCTCTCCTGCACGGGCTGCTTCTATAGATGCGTTCAGTGCCAAAAGGTTGGTCTGGCTTGAAATACTCAGAATATCCGTTGTCAACTGTGACACCTTCTCTACACTTCTGGAATTCTCCAGTGCCTGATTCATTTCTGTTGTGATTTCTCCTATAATAGCATTGGTATTGTGCATGTTGTCTGTTGCTGTGCGTTCCAGTTCTGTTGCACGATCCTTCATATTCTGTGCATAGGAAGTCATCGTTTTAGTCTGGTCAGCCATTCTGTGTACCATGCTCTCTGTTGAAGAAGTATTGGCACTTACATTATTAGCAGTTGCTGATACTTCCTCCATTGTAGCAGATAACTCTTCCATGATCGCTGAAATATCATTTGCACTGTCACCGGATGCTGACACGCTGGATGCCACATTGTCAACTACATCATCCAATACATTAGAATTATATATGATATTTGCCATGATCTTCTGCAAAGTTTCAATAAAGTGATTGATGCCCTGTGATGCCTGTCCGATCTCATCCTGTGCTTTTACAGTAACACGTCTGGTCAGATCACCTCTGCCTGTCTCAATATCATCTATGATAGCTGTCAGTTCTACAGTCTGTTTTCTAAGAGGTTTCACAACAGTCTCTATTATTGTCATAACAACTCCTGCAAATGCCAGTGCAGCTACAAAAAGTAGAATAAGTGAATTCCTTCGATTCTGGTTATACAGATCAGTCTGGCTCTGTATGTTCTCCTTTACCAGTGCATCGTTGTCAGTGATCAGTGTATCCATATTATTTCCAATAGACTCTGCCCACTCGGTCATAACAGTATTAGCCTGTTCGCCTACAGATGCATCGCCAGACATTGCCAGCTTCATCAATTCAACAACCTTCGTCTGTGCCTGATCTATTTCATCAAAAGTCTCTTTCATCAGAGTCATATCCTCAGATGAAAAATAATGATCCATAGCCAGTAACTCTTCCTCATAAGCTTCTACATTTGACTTGTATTCTGTCAATTCAGACGCCACATACTCATATAAACCTTTATCTGGCTGTGCACACAAAGCCAAGGTCAGCTTCTGCGTATTGGCAAATGCCAGATTTATCTCGTCAATACAGATAGTCGCCCTGATTCCTTCATTTGAAATCTGGGAACTTTCATTCTGTATATTTGTCATAGAACGCAGCGCTTCAACAGCAATAATGACAGCTATGCATCCAAGTATCACAACTGGAATCAATAATTTAAAAACAATTGAAGATTTTTTCACATGTATTTCCTCCGTTATTTATCTCTTGCATTTATTTTATCATTATTTTCAGTTTTAATCAATTATTTTTTACTAATAACGTATATCTTTAGCCGTTATGCATTATTTACGGTTTTTGTAGTATTTTATACAAAACATGAACAATGAAGTAAAATCACTTGCTTGCAAGTCAGTAAAGAGGCGGGGTACTTTTAAGTTTTATTCTGTATGTGTCAGGGTAATTTTCCGTTCATATAAAAAAGAACCACTACCGTGATTCTTTTTTATCCCTCGTTTTCTCGATACGCAACCGCAAATCTCACTATTCTCTCTCTTCTCTTTATCCCTCATAACTACAAGCAACAGTATACAAAGAATCAGGAGTTTTGCAATAGAGTTGTGGCGAATGGTCGATTCTCGTGGTGAATGGCAACAATGTTTAGTAACTCATATCTCCTGCCTTCTGCAGAATCTCCTTCGCAATCTCTTTCTTACTACGTCTGGGAATACGTATTCTCTTGCCATTCTGCATGATCACAATGTCATCTGCAATCTCTGTTACATATTTCACATGAACGAGATAACTTCTGCCTACTCTGACAAAATCATCACCAACTTTCTGCTGCATATGCTCCAATGTCTCCCTGACAGACAATTCACGATTTACAGTACGTATTACACATATATTGTTGAACACCTCTATATAATATATTTCTGCCTCGTATAACCGGACATCCATTCCATTTACACTGAATGTCAGTATCCTGCCTTTCTCTTCCCTAAATGCAGCCTGTGGCGACTGTTTTGCAAGAATATACCCTCTGTTGCTGCTTTTGTGTATCAATTCCAATGTTCTTTTCACACGTCTTAATACAATTTTAGGTTCAAACGGCTTTCCAATGAAATCCACCGCACCCATTTCAAAACAGTTTTCTTCTGTTTCCACATCGTTGGCTGCAGTCAGGAAAATAACAGGAACATCCTGCAGTCTTTCATCCTTTTTTATCTGTTCATAGACTGCAAAACCGTCCATCTGCGGCATCCTGATATCAAGTAGGATCAGATCCGGTACATTTTTCTCCAGATACTTCAATGCCATGAAACCGCTTTTGACCGGAATTACCTCATACTCATTGCACAAGGCATATTCCGTCATCTCTAAATTAGCCGGCTCATCATCCACTACCAATATCGTATACATAGTTCCAACCTCTTTATCCTAGCAGACATGTGTTTCTGGCATAAGCGGCTGAGTCTCATATACAATTGATGCAGCATCTGCCCCTACTTCTTTCTGATATTTTTGCAAAATTCTGTCTATAACGGTCTGTGCATTTTCCTGATTGGCATCTACCAACAGTGCAAGCATCTGACTTGAACTATAGTTAGTGGTCACATCTCCTTTTCTAAGTGAAGAAGCAACAGCATGTGCCAGATGCTCCATTTGTCTTTGCAATGCGAAACTGTCCTCTGCCGTATCCTCCGGTTCGCTTATTGTAAACAGAACGCACTGTACCTGCCTGTTTTCTCTGGCAATATTGCGTTCCAGGAAACGATATATCTTCTCAAAGCTGCCATATTCTACTACAAATGATCCTTCCATTTTTTTCTCCCTTAACCTTGTTGTAATTTGTGCTATCGTCACTTTGGGTGTATCATTTTTTGTTCTGCTTCTTTCCATCTCATCAAAGAAACGGAATGAATTTTTCCCATCATTTTTTACATAATACAATGCCTTGTCCGCATTTGTATATAGTGCCTCGTACGTAATTCCATCCATTGGTGCCTGTGCAATTCCCATTGATACCGTCACACGTACAAGTCTGCCCGGTGTAACCAGTTCTCTTTCAATACGCCGTATGATACGTGCGGCTTTCTCTCTGATAACTGCCCTCTTATGCCTGTGCGGCGTAAACAGAATAAATTCATCGCCACCGATTCTGGCAACAATGTCTCCCGGTTCAATTATCTTTCCAAGTGCCTGTGCAAAGCGCATCAACACGCGATCACCCTCAATATGTCCATAGGTATCATTTACTCCCTTAAAATTATCCATGTCCATAATAAAGAAAGTTCCTTCATTTTCTTTGCGCAGGATCGTATTGATCTGTTCAGCAACTCCATCTCTGTTACGCAATCCTGTCAGAGTATCTCTCCTCGCCATTGCGATCTGTTGCTGCTGTTCCTCCATTTTCTTTGTCATTTCCTGAAGCTGCAGCTCCAGACTACGTTTCATTTTCTCAAGTTCTATTACCTTTTTCTGTTCTTCAGGTGTTACTATTGTGTCCATATTATTATCCTTCCTACTTATACCCCTTATTGCCTAAGCAACATGATCGCCCTCTCATATTCGTAGCTTCTCACAGCCATAGTAATTTTCAAAATCTGCTGTTGCTGATCTGTTGACAGTTCATACCGTTTCAGATCCTCTAACAGCCCAAGTGCTTCTTTCTTCTTAAATTCATCCAGATATGCAGCTATGCATTCCAGCTTCTTTCTCCATTCGCTCTCCCGCAGCACTAAGGCATCTGTTGGCACTTCCAGCCCTTTGCACTGCATTACAAAATCAGCATGTTTATCAAGATATCCTGAAATGGTATCGACTGTTTTATTCCATTTATTAATCAAAACTTCAAAATTTTGTTTTATATATTTTTCGTCATGTTCTTTACTTCTGCATTCATGCTCGCATGCCATGTCAGCAAGTTCATCAGCACCTATCATACGTGCGCAATTCTTAAGTCCATGTACATATACTGTATAATTCTTCCAATTATGTTGTTCATACACCTCCTCAAGAAGCTGCTGTTTATTCTGTCCCCTATCCTGGGTAAACAGTTCCAGTAAATGAATATATTGGTCAAAATCACCCGCTGTATATTTCAGTGCTGCCTCTGCGTGGATTCCTCGACTCTCCAGATAATCCACGCTTCTATTCTGTGTAGTTTCCAATTTCCGTCGAAGTTTTACCTTACCGGGCAGAAATTTCTTCATGACATCGATCAGTTTCTTATATTCTACAGGTTTCGCTATATAATCTGCGAATCCTTGTCTTAAATAATCTTCACGTACACCGGAACCGGCATTGGCTGTCAATGCGATCACCGGAGTGCGTCCATATCCCGCCAGTCTAAGCTTCTGTATCTTTTGAAATGTTTCTATTCCATCCATATCCGGCATCATATAATCCATCAGGATCAAGTCATATTCTTTATCTTTTATCAGCTTCAGGCAATCGCTGCCATTGGTAACAGTATCTATTCGTGCCCCCGTTTTCTTCAAAAGCCCCTTGATCACTTCCAGATTCATCTCATTATCATCTACTACCAATAATCTGACCCTAGAAGCATCATACTGATCCAGATATCGTCTGGGTCTTTCTACTGTATATTGATACCAGTCTTCAAATTCTCCCACCGGCTGCCTGCTTAATACCTTCTGCAATATTGAAATTGTAAAAACAGAGCCTTTGCCATATTCACTTGAAAATTCGATTTTGCCATTCATCTCATTGATGATATGACTTGTGATCGCAAGTCCAAGTCCTGTTCCCTCAATGCTTCTGTTTCTGGTCTCATCCAGTCTGACAAAGGACTCAAACAATCGTTTCTGATCTTCCTTGCGTATGCCAATTCCTGTATCAGCCACACTAATATGGAGACATATCTCATCCTCTGACACATTTATGTATCTTACCGAGAGTGTTATGCTGCCTTTGTGTGTATACTTGACTGCATTCGTCAGAAGATTCGTAACTGCCTGTTTTATTTTAATTTCATCTCCATAAAGAAAATTAGGCATAGTCCTTTCAACATCCAATTCCAGACTAAGTCCTTTATCTGCAGCCTTGGTGTCAATAGACTGCACCAGGTCATTTAACACATTACGCAATTCATAACGTACAGGAGTAATCTTCGTTTTGCCTGTCTCGATCTTGGTAAAATCCAGAATATTATTTACCAGAGACAACAGGATATTTCCTGCATTCCTTATATTCTGCGCATAACTGACAATATCATTCTCCTCACACTCATTGATGATCATTTCATTCATACCCATGATCGTACTGATCGGTGTCCTAATCTCATGTGACATATTTGCAAGAAAATCACTTTTTACCTTATTCGCATGTACAGCCTCACGATACCGGCTCGCCTGTTCTTCAGAACTTCTAAATACTGAATAGCCAAAATTGATCAGAAAGAACAAAATTCCATATCCAAGGTATTTTCCTACAAAGAAAAAGTTAAAAAACATCAAATTGACTACTTCTAATACAACAACTCCAAAAAAAACCATCATGCCAAGGATGACCGCGCCAGGTTCCGCAATATCTCCCTGCCTGATATATCTGAGAAAATTAACCATGCATACGAAACAACACACCACAATGATCACATACGCGGCCGGCAATAAATTAATGACATCCGTAAATCCGGCAAATTCCATAACCAAACCAAATACTACATCTGCCGCTGATATCAGGATCAATACGTTAAACTGTGTCTGATATTGAAATCTCATTAATTCATTAAAAAACATCAATATCGGTATTGGTGCTGCCATGACCATATATAATGCCATCAGGTTTACCCCTGGCAGATAACTGCTGTAGATCACACGCATATTGGACTGACACAGCAGCCATATCGCTATGACAAGCGAGAAGATTCCCAGATATCCTATTCCTTTGCTGTCTCTGTTCTTCTTTCTGAGTATAATTCCAAAAAAAACGAAAATAATTCCTACCGCTGTCAGCAGCACTGCTGCAACAATCTGTGATATATAGCGGAAATATATCCAGTAAAGCATATCCTGCTGTGTAGAATAATTAGGGCATGCCAAAACACCCGCATAATCGGCAATTGAAGTTTTATATGTAACTTTCAGTTCTTTCCGGCTATCCTGAGGATATACCGGAATTGATACAAAACGGCTGGCACTGTAAGTTCCTGCCAATCTGCTCTCCTTATCACTATAATATGCCCTTTTCTCCCCGGCTATGTATATTCCAATATCCTGTTCTGTACTGAATACTGTAATATACATATTACACTCCGTAATCTGTGGAAGCTGCATACTGATAGTGAGCAGTTCATCTGCTTTGGCTTCCGGATAAATAAAGTATCCCTTATTTCCCTGTATCGGCATGACAGTGCCATCTTCCAGATGCAGAATTGCACCATCTTCCAAATAAGCAACCTGATAATTAAGCGGCGAAAACTCATCTCTTCTCGTAACCTGAAGTGCCATAAAAACAACAAATAAAAGAATCGCACTTATGATAAAAAGAATTTCAAGAACTTTGGTCAGCCTGTTTTTCATATGAATACCCATAACTTTCAGTAATCTGTAAACTATCTTTTATACAAGAGTCAGATTTACATAAAAATTATACAACAGTATTATTACTTTTTCCATGTATTTTTTTTATAAATGTGTTAAAATATATTGGATCTGTTTACTAATCTTGTGGCGTTTTGCAAACGCCTGATCATTAATCCGCAGAAAGGAGTTTCTTCATGTCTGATTATCATTCTTTTGAAGACCCGGACTACTATGTAAAACGCAGCCGTAATTTATTGCAGAACGATTATCCGATAGAAATCAGCTGCCTCGATTTCACGCAATCTGATCCTCTGTTAATCCGTTGGCACTGGCATGAAGAAATAGAACTGGAATACATCGTCTCAGGTCAGGTCTATGTTACATGTGAAGAGGAAAATATCCTGGCATCCCAAGGGGATCTGGTATTCATTAACCAGAATGTACGCCATTTTATCACACCGGTCCAGTCCGATGATTGTCTGCTATATTCCATCGTAGTTCACCCTACTTTTATATTGGGTTTTGGCCAGCTGGATTTAGAAAAGAAATACATCGCACCTATACTTCATGATTCTGCCCTGAAACATATTCATATTACCGGTGTCAACCCTGATTATGAAAATTATCTGTCAGGGATCAAGGAAATTCTGTCTTTGAATGACCTCAGAGAAGATGGTTACGAACTTTTGACAAAATCAGTTCTACTGCGTATCTGGTATCAACTTTATAAAATGACTGCTTTTCTTGCATCGGGGCCTGTCCCCAAAACTGCCGTCCAGGACGAACAACGTGTGAAACAGGCAATCCTTTATATTCAGGAACATTTTATGGAAGCGGTTACTCTGGAAGATATCGCCGGTTCTATTATGGTAAGCAAAAGCGAGTGCTGCCGGTGTTTTAAACGCACCCTGAATACTACCCCTTTTGAATACCTTATGAAATACCGCATTATGGAATCCACGAAGCGTATGCACCGCAAACCACAGGAATCCATATCCGAGATTGCAGGCTTTGCAGGTTTTAATAACACCAGTTATTATAATAAGATATTTCGCAAATATATGAACTGCACTCCTACAGAATATCGCAATTCAATAAAAAAAGAGCTTCCAAAGTTGACATAATTCTGATACAATATCAGCAGGGAATACCACACATATTACAGAAAGGTCAACAGAATGAATAACAAAGAGCGAAATCTTGCAGTGTATGAAATGCGTCAACTTGGAAGTACTTATAGGGAAATCGCCCATAAATACCAGATATCCATAGAACGCGCCAGACAGATCTGTGTTAATTTAAAGAGCAAAAATATTGAAAATCTAATGAACAGTGATCTCTACCAGTTAATAGTAGATGACAGCAGCCATAATTATACTCTTACATTGTATAACACCCTCAGAAGAGCCGGTATCGACAATGTTCGTGATCTGCAGCATCGAATTGATGATATTAATGAACATCCTGAGAATTATATATATATTGGTCAGAAGAGCAGAACTTATCTCAATGAGCGATTAGAACTTTTAAAGAAAAATGCATGAGCCCCAACGCCATGCATTTTATTTTTACATCATGTATCTTGAAAGAATTGTCCAAAAATGCTATTGTAAGGTAGCTGTTTTAACTTTACACAGAATATACCTGTTGTTTACAAACAGCATGGAGGACTTTATATTATGGATCAATTTAAAAAAACATCAAAAACCATACTTCCCATGGTACTTTTTCCTATTATAATACTGTATCTGTTCGAGTGGTATACGCATAATCCTTTTGCCACTATGAAAATACGGATCCAGCTATTAAACATCGTATTGTTCGAACTGATCATGGCACTGCTTCTGTTTCTGTTCGGCAGGTTAAAAACCGCACTGCGTTGCCAGACCATCCTGTTTATGGTCATTGGACTTGCCAATTATTATGTGCTTGAATTCCGTTCTGCACCTATTATGCCCTGGGATATTTTATCGATCGGAACCGCCGCCAGCGTTGCCAACAACTTCAAGTATACACTTGAAAAAGAAACGATCTTTGTATTGGCAGGTTTTATACTGCTGTTAATTTTGGAATCAAGGATTACTTTCGAGTTGAAAAAAGACTGGAGAGTAAGAATCGGAGGCATTGCTGCAGGTTTGGTTCTCCTGTGGGGATTTACTTCCATGCTCCATCAGGACAGTACTATCGTACGTTTCAAACTGTATGATAAACTGTTTACTCCTACTGTTATGAGCAAAAGAGACGGTACTGCCGTAGCATTTCTAATGGAACTGAAATATGTGACAGTCGAGAAGCCGTCAGGTTACAACAAAGATAATGCAGCTGATCTGCTCTCTACTTATGATATTCCAATAGAAGAAGATTCCAATTCTTCTTCACCTAATGTGATCGTTATCATGAATGAAGCCTTTTCTGATCTGTCTGTCCTTGGAGACTTCAAAACAAACGAAGATTATATGCCTTTTCTGCATTCTATCATGAAGGGAAATACCCCGAATACTATTTCAGGCTATCTGAACGTATCCGTTCTGGGAGGTAATACAGCTAATACCGAATTTGAATTTCTGACCGGTAATACAATGGCATTTCTGCCACAGGGCAGCGTTGCTTATCAGCAATATGTAAAACATAACGACTATTCTCTTGCTACCTATTTCAAAGAGCAGGGATATGATACAATTGCAATGCATCCGTATAATGCTTCAGGCTGGGACAGGGATAAAGTATATCCATTACTCGGATTCGATACTTTCTATTCCCTAAAAGACTGGGTAAATCCTCATAAGATCAGAAAATATGTCAGTGATAAATCCTGCTATGATAAAATCATTGAATTATATGAGCAAAAGGATAAGAACACACCATTTTTCATTTTTAACGTAACAATGCAGAACCATTCTTCTTACAGCGAAGAATATGATAATTTCCATCCTGATATCACTGTCGAGGGTACAAAATCCAAGATTCTGCCGAATTATCTGTCACTGATCAAATTATCCGATGAAGCTCTGGAATATTTAATTGATTATTTCTCACAGGCACAGGAAGATACCATCATTGTCTTTTTCGGCGATCACCAGCCATCCAATTCCGTTGCTGCACCAGTCTGGAAGCTCAATGGCAAATCAGGAGATGCTCTGTCTGACGAAGATGAAGCACTTCGTTATAAAGTACCTTTCCTGATCTGGGCAAACTTTGATATTGAGGGTGAAAGCAATGTGGAAACCAGCGCCAACTACCTTGGTGGCAAAGTTCTGCAAACAGCCGGACTTCCACTCTATAATTACAGAAATTACCTGTCAGAACTGGAACAGAACTTTCCAATTATTACCGCCATTCGCGCTGTGGATTCCAATGGTGTCAGTACACCTGTCAAAGAAGTAAAAGATAACCTGAACACATACATGACGCTACAGTATTATAATATATTCAGTCAAAAATAAACGGAGACTACGACTATGAAAAACAAAAAGAGAATTACATTTAACAAATTGTATTTATTTGCTTTTCTGATTCCTACTGTTATTATGCTTGTCATCTTTGCTATAAGGGAGATTTATCCCTTTGGTGACCGGTCTTTCCTGCATATTGACATGTATCACCAGTACTTTCCATTTCTAGTGGAGTTCTATCATAAACTGAAGAATGGAGAGAGCCTGTTCTATTCCTGGAATACAGGTATTGGTTCCAACTTTCTTGCCTTATATGTATACTATCTGGCAGGCCCTACGAACTGGTTATCCATATTCTGTCCGGAAGGACACCTTATGGAATTCATCACCTATATGGTAGTTTTAAAGACAGGATTATGCGGAATGACTTTTGCAGTCTATCTGCGCAAACATTTCCACACTGAAACCTATGCTATTTTATTTTTTTCCACCTTTTATGCCCTGTCCGGTTACATGGCAGCCTATAGTTGGAATGTAATGTGGCTCGACTGTATTGTACTGGCACCGATTATCATCCTGGCTCTGGAAAGACTGGTAGAACAGGGAGATGGCAGACTTTACTGCATTATGCTTGGTCTTTCTATCCTGTCCAATTACTACCTGTCCATTATGATATGTATTTTCCTTGTACTGTACTTTATCGTACTTCTGGTTGCAAAAGATCCTCATAAACAGGATACTTCCAGAACTTTGGCAATTCCTCTTCCTGCACGGTTTCAGAACTTCTATGTAAAAGCAGTTCTGCGTTTTGGAATTTATTCCCTGTTGGCAGGTGGCATTGCGGCAATCCTGCTGTTACCCGAAGTCGCTGCACTTCGTTTTACAGAATTCAGTGACGTGAACTTTCCCAAAACGATCAAATCCTACTTTTCTGTCATTGATATGCTGGCAAGACACTGCTTCAATGTAACAGTAGAGACTGGTCTTGATCACTGGCCTAACATATATTGCGGTGTTGCCGTATTTCTGCTGCTTCCACTCTATGTGATGCAGAAAAAGATTCCAATCCGTGAAAAAGCTCCTAAGCTGATCCTGTTGGCTTTTATCCTGATCAGCTATTCCACAAATGTGTTGAACTTTATCTGGCACGGACTCAATTACCCGGATTCTCTGCCCGCCAGACAGTCATTCCTGTATATTTTCCTACTGCTCGCCATGTGCTTTGAAGCCCTTATGCACATCCGTGAACATTCAGGAAATGAGATCATGGGATTATTCCTGGGTGTCCTTGCCTTTATTCTCCTCTGTGAGAAGCTGATCACAGATGATTCTTTCACAGGTGCATGCTTCCTGTTCACAGGTATCTTCCTTATCTGTTATGCAGGCATGATCCACGGTTACAGGCTCCACCGGAATGCCACAAAAATCCTGACGCTCATGACTCTTGTTCTGGTCGTTGCCGAATCCGGTATCAATATGTACCTGACCAGTGTTTCTACTGTATCCAGAAGTACCTATTTATCCAATTATGATTCATACCAGACCCTGACAGAACGAACCATGGAAAATGAAGGGGATTTCTTCCGTTTTGAGAAATTTGCCCGCAGAACCCAGAATGATGCCATGTTGATCGGTTTTCCATCTGCTTCCTATTTTTCCTCTACTCCCAATGCTCTGGTGAAGGATTTCTATGAAAAATACGGTATG
>CAYRAW010000027.1:0-18532 GCA_964422225.1 uncultured Roseburia sp. | reverse complement strand
AGGGAGTACTTGGGAGGATGGTACTTCTGCACTGAATTATAAGCCGGTGGCACAATGTGAAAAGGATTCGAATGGGTATTATTTTTCGTATGAATTATGGGACAGTGTCAGATCTATGAACAAAACACCTCTTCAGGAGGACTGGAGCAGAGTGATGCAGGCAGATTCCACAAGGGAGTATCTGGAGACACATAATATGATGATCGTTGCTCCGGCATCGTCCTATCAGGCCCCGACAGAAGACTCAGAACAGACTACCATCCGCAGCCAGTGCAAAAAGGCAATACAGGATTATTCCTGGAAAATGATCTATGCAAGAAATAAAGTAGAATTTGAGAGCTTATTAAAAGAACTGAAAGATACTGTTTACAGTTATGGATATGAAGACATTCTGGAATATGACCTGAAGAATGCAAAAGCAAAGTATCAGGCTGGATTACAGGCTGTAGAAAATTATTATAAAAATAAAGGAGAACAGACAAGTGGAGAAAATTAAGAAAATCTGTTATGGCGGCGATTACAATCCGGAGCAGTGGCCGGAAGAAATCTGGAAGGAAGATATGCGCCTGTTTAAACTGGCACATATTGATATTGTGACGCTCAATGTATTCAGTTGGGCAATGTTACAGCCCGATGAGGCAACCTATGACTTTTCCAAACTGGATAAGATCATGGATATGGTAGAGGACAATCACCTCAAGGTGTGTCTGGCTACTTCTACTGCAGTGCATCCTGCATGGATGGCAAGGCGTTATCCGGATGTGCTCAGAACGGAACATAATGGTATGAAACGTAAGTTCGGAAGCAGACACAATTCCTGTCCGAACAGTCCGACCTACCGTAAATATTCTGTAGAACTGGCAAAACATTTGGCTGAGAGATATGGCAATCGGGAGAGCATCGTTGCCTGGCATGTATCGAATGAATATGGCGGAGAGGGTTACTGTGAGAATTGTGAAAAGGCATTTCGCGTATGGCTCAGGAAGAAGTACGGCACGATAGAAGAACTTAACAGAGTGTGGAATCTTTCTTTCTGGGGACATACTATGTACGACTGGGATGATGTTGTAGTACCGAGCCTGTTATCAGAGGAATGGATCTGGGATTATACCAGAACGAACTTCCAGGGAATTTCACTGGATTACAGAAGGTTCCAGTCCGACAGTATTCTGGAATGTTTTAAACTGGAGAGAGATGCGATCAAAGAAGTGACACCTGATATCCCTGTTACAACGAATCTTATGGGCTTTTACAAGCCTCTTGATTATCAGAAGTGGGGAGAAGAAATGGATTTCATCAGCTGGGATAACTATCCGCAGTTTGGGGCGCCACCGGCAGAGATTGCCATGAGCCATGATATGATGAGAGGACTCAAACATGGACAGGCATTCTGGCTGATGGAGCAGACTCCCGGTGTGACTAACTGGCACCCATACTGTACGCTCAAAAGACCGGGTGTTATGCGTTTGTGGAGCTATCAGGCAGTGGCACATGGAGCTGATACAGTGATGTTCTTCCAGATGCGCAGGAGTATCGGAGCCTGTGAAAAATATCACAGTGCGGTTATTGACCATGCGGGTCATGAAAATACCAGAGTATTCAGAGAAATTACTGCACTTGGAGAAGAACTGGACAGAATCGGTGGAGAGACATTAGGGGCTACAACACCTGCACAGACAGCGGTATTGTTCGACTGGGATACCTGGTGGGCGAGTGAATATTCAGCAGGACCAAGCCGCCTGATCGCATATCATAAGGAGGCGCTGGAATATTACAGAGCTTTGGCGGAGGCTAATATTTCTGTTGATTTGATCGGTGTAAATGATGATCTTTCCAAATATAAGCTGGTGATAGCACCTATGATGTATATGTGCAAAGACGGTTATGATGAGAAGATCAGAGCCTATGTAAAGAATGGCGGCCATTTCCTGACTACTTATTTCAGCGGTTATGTAGAAGATCATGATCTGGTGGTAACAGGTGGTTATCCTGCCAGATTGAGAGATATCTTAGGTATATGGGTAGAGGAATCTGATGCAATAGAAGAGGGTAAGTGCAATCATTTCCAGTATCAGGGAGTGGAATATCCGGCAACCATTTTATGCGATCTGCTGCATCTGGAAGGAGCGCAGGCATTGAGTGAGTATGAAGAGGATTTCTATGCAGGTATGCCTGTACTGACTAAGAATACATTTGGTAAAGGTGAAGCATATTATGTAGCGACCAGATCTAACCATGAATTTTACAGAAAATATATCAGAGATCTGTGTGCAAAACTGCAGATTGCACCGGTCATGCAGACAGAAGATGGTGTAGAAGCAACCATTCGTGAAAATGAAAACGGAAGTTTCCTGTTCATTCTGAATCATAAGGAAGAAGCAGCACAGGTGTTAATTCCGACAACAGGCAGAGATTTGATCAAAAATATTGAGCATCATGAGGGTGAAAGCGTGACACTTGCACCAAAGGATGTTATAATCATTAAAAAGACAAAATAAAGGCAGAAAAGAGCAGAAAAATGGAACAAAAAGAGAATAGAGTGATAATATTCGTAAAAAAGGAGGCTGTGTTATGTGCCGCTTTATTGCTGGCACTTGTATCTTCCTTTGTAGTAAGACCAACAGCAAACTATATCACATATTTAGATTACAGAGTTCTTGTCCTGCTCTTTTGTCTTATGTTGGTAGTGGCAGGCTTCAAGAGCCTTGGAATCTTTCAGATGCTGGGAGAGAAACTATGCAGTAAAGTACACAGTACAAGAGGACTGACACTTGTACTGGTCAGTTTGTGCTTCTTTGCCAGTATGCTGATCACCAATGATGTTTCACTGATCACTTTTATTCCATTTACCCTGTCTGTATATGCGATGGTTCGTTGTGAAGATATACTGATACCGGTCATCGTACTGGAAACGATAGCAGCGAATCTGGGCAGTATGCTGACACCGGTAGGCAATCCACAGAATCTGCTGCTATATTCCATAAGCGGGATGGGGATGGGAGAATTCATACTCCATATGCTGCCACTGACATGTGTGTCATTTATTTTGATCGCCGTGTGCGTGTATTTGCTTCCAAGTCAGCAGATTACTTTACAGGATAAGAAGATACAGAATAATAAGAAGTGGCTGAATGGAAGATTTGTTATATACTGTATTTTATTTCTGGTTTGTTTAGGGAATGTCGTACATCTGATCTCGTCTTACTGGATCGTGGGAGCGGTTGTAGTAGTGACGGTTCTTTTGGTAAATCGACAATTATTTGGACAGGCAGATTATTCTCTTCTGGTAACTTTTGTGGGATTTTTTATCTTTATTGGCAATATGAAGCAGATTACTGTGATAAATGAATGGTTACAGGGAATAATAAAAGGAAATGAAATGCCGGTCGGTATCATATCCAGCCAGATCATCAGTAATGTTCCTGCTGCTATGTTGTTGTCTGGATTTACGACAGATTATAAAGCACTACTGTACGGCGTGAATATCGGGGGACTGGGGACGCTCATTGCATCTATGGCGAGCCTGATCTCATACCGTTTCTATGTAAAAGCCTATCCGATGCAAAAAGGTAAGTATTTTAAAGAGTTTACCATATATAATGTGATATTGCTTGTACTGTTATGTCTGGTGACTCTGATCATATAGAAATATAAAATATAACGTACAAGGAGGTGTTGTCATGCTGGAGAAAATAGACTTATCCAAGACAATGGATAAGAAAGAGTATCGTAAACGCATGGACGAACTGGAAGCCAAGTTATCCAGACTGCAAAGAGAATTGAAAAGTTGTAATGTTCCTGTCATGATCGTATTTGAAGGTTTTGGCGGTGCAGGTAAGGGAACGCAGATCAATCATTTGATTCAGGCGATGGACCCCAGAGGATTTACTGTATATTCCACGAAAGCCGAAACAAAAGAAGAACAGTATCATTCTTTTTTATGGAGATTTTGGAATAAAACCCCGGAGAAAGGACGCATTGCGATCTATGACAGAAGCTGGTATCGTAAACTTCTGGTAGACCGGTATGAGAAAAAAGTAAGTAAGAAAGATATTCCTGTGGTTTTAGAGGATATTGGTAATTTTGAAAAGCAATTGACAGATGATGGAACATTGCTGATCAAGTTCTTCCTGACGATTTCAGAAAAAGAACAGGAAAAAAGATTTGCCAAACTGCTTGAAAAAGAAGAAACAAGCTGGCGTGTAACGAAGAAGGATAAAGACAGAAACAGACATTACGATGAATATGCCAGAATGGCAGATGAAATGCTTACCAGAACAGATACAGAATATGCTCCGTGGACTATTATCGAAGCAGAAGATGAGAGATATGCTGCTGTTAAAATATTAACAACGGTAGTTGCAGCTTTTGAAGAAAGATATCATCAGGAACAGAATAAGCAGTCCGGAGAAATTGATGGAAAATTCGATCAAAGTGATCTGAAGGAAAGTGTTTTAAAGAAGGTAGACCTTAGTAAAAAAATGGACAGGGATACCTATGAAAAGAAATTAAAACAGCTACAGGACAGACTTAGCTTGTTACACAGTGAGATTTATGCCAAAAGGATTCCTGTCGTTCTGGCTTTTGAAGGCTGGGATGCAGGTGGTAAGGGTGGAGCGATCAAACGGCTGACCAGAGCATTAGATCCCAGAGGGTATACAGTGAATCCGACCAGCTCACCCAATGATATAGAACGTGCACATCATTACTTGTGGAGATTCTGGACGAAAATGCCAAAGGACGGACATATTGCAATCTTTGACAGAACCTGGTATGGCAGAGTTATGGTAGAACGTATAGAGGGATTTTGCAGTACGCAGGAATGGCAGCGTGCATTTAAAGAGATGAACCAGATGGAACAACAGCTTGTTAATCATGGTGCAGTTGTGATCAAATTCTGGATGCATATTGATAAAGAGGAACAGGAGAGACGATTCAGGGAACGTCAGGAGAATCCTGAGAAACAGTGGAAGATCACGGATGAGGACTGGCGTAACCGCGAAAAATGGGAATTATACGAGCAGGCAGTAGATGAAATGCTGGTTCGTACGTCTACGGTGGATGCCCCATGGGTCATTGTAGAAGGCAATGATAAACTCTATGCCAGAATCAAGGTTCTGGAAACTGTTGTAGATGCACTGGAGAAGAGACTGCATCATAAAGAATAATTAAAATGGGAAGGATGAAAATCCTTCCCGTTTTTATGCCTTGATCTTATCATAATAGTGCAGCCAGTCAGCTTTGAGATAGTAGAGCAGGAAACACAGAGAACTAAGCGTCCAGGTGATCGGATAGGCCAAGAACACAACTTTGATTCCCGGAACAAATTGGGTAATAATGGAAACATAGGTAATACGGATGATACACCAGCATAACAGCATAACCAGCATGGGGATCAGTGATCTGCCCGCACCACGCAGGATTCCGGCGATACAGTGTGAGAATGCAAGCAGGAAATAGAACAGTGCGACAGTTCTTGCCTGCAAGGTTCCGTATTCAATGACCTCCGGTACACGGCTGAAGCCGGAGATCAGCAGTGGGACCAGCCAGTAGATCAACAGTCCAACCAGTTCGGCCAGTATCGTAGTTGCAAAGATTCCGAAGATACTGCCCTTTTTGGCACGGTCATATTTTCTGGCACCAAGATTCTGTCCGATAAAAGTCGTCATGGACAGGGCAAAACTGGTAATTGGCAGAAAACCGAAACCTTCAATTCTGGAATAAGCACCGCATCCGGCAACAGCCATGGCACCAAATGCATTGATATTAGATTGGACGACGATATTGGCGATAGAAATAATGGAGTTCTGTAATCCTGATGGGATGCCCATAGACAGAATTTGTTTCAGCATCGCAGGATTTAATGTGATCTTATGCCAGTTGACACGATAAACTGTATCCAGCCTGGACAGACGGATAAAACCAAGTAAGGCACTGACACACTGCGAGATCACGGTAGCATAGCCGGCACCCGCAATTCCCATATCCAGAACAGCAACGAATAACAGATCCAGTACTACGTTTGTAATAGAAGAGATGATCAGGTAATAGAGAGGATGCTTACTGTCTCCGACTGCCTGAAAGATACCACTGGCGGTATTATAGAGAATAACTGCCATAACCCCACTAAAATAAATCCTGAAATACAGGATAGAATTAGGAAGTACTGATTCAGGTGTTTTCATAAGCTGGAGCAGAAGTGGAACCAGCATGATACCAACTACAGTCAGGATAATGCCGGATACCAGAGCAAAAGCGATGGAAGTATGAATGGCAAGGCTCATGTTCTTATAATCCTTTGCACCATAATAACGTGAGATAACAACACCCGCGCCGATGAAGATACCACTGAACAGGCCTACAAGCAGGAAAATGATACTGCCGGAAGAGCTGACAGCAGCCAGCGCATCCTTGCCAAGAAAATTACCAACGATCAAAGAATCTACTATATTATATAACTGCTGAAAAAGATTGCCCCACATAATAGGAAGAGCAAATAAAACGATTTTTTTCCAAATAGGTCCTTCTGTCATTATATTCATATCAGATTTATTCATAAAACAGTCTCCCTTCTACAATTAGACCAAACGTTTCAATTATAATCCCTTTTTGGGAAAATGCAAGATGTAAAAGCGGGTATAAAGTAAAGAGTGATTCGCATATAATTCAAAATAAGGTAATGAAAAGGCGAGCTTTCCATGAAAAAAAGATTATATAAAATATTGGCGGTTGTTCTGATCCTGATAATGGCGATCCTGCCGGTAAATGCGAAAGAAGAGGATCAGCCGGCGCTTAAACTGTATGCAAAATCAGCCGTATTAATGGACGCAGATTCAGGAAGAGTATTATACGACAGAAATGGTCAGGAACAATTACCGATGGCAAGTACGACCAAGATCATGACATTGATCCTGGCACTGGAAAAGGGCAATCCGGAGGATATAGTAGAGGTTTCTTCCTACGCAGCATCCATGCCGGAAGTAAAATTAAAAATAAGGAAAGGGGAGCATTATCGGTTAAAAGACCTGTTTTATTCCCTGATGTTGGAGTCACATAATGATTCAGCAGTTGCTATTGCAGAGCATATTGGCGGAAGTGTAGAAGAATTCGCCGGGATGATGAACCGGAAGGCAGAAGAGATAGGCTGCAGGAATACCTGCTTTATTACGCCAAACGGATTGGATGCAACAGCAGATTTTATACAGGAAGACGGGAGCAGAATTACCAGGTCACATTCTACTACCGCAACGGATCTGGCATCTATTCTGGCATACTGTATTACGAAATCCCCACAAAAGGAAGCGTTTCTGGAGATTACGAGAACACCTTCGTATACTTTTACAAATAAAGAGGGAACAAGAAACTTCAGCTGCAATAATCATAATGCATTTCTGACTATGATGTCCGGTGCACTTACGGGCAAGACAGGATTTACAGGCAAGGCAGGATATTGCTATGTCGGTGCTCTGAAACAGGATAACAGGACTTATGTAGTGGCATTGCTGGCGTGCGGATGGCCTGATCATAAGACATATAAATGGAGCGATACCAGGACGTTAATGGAGTATGGCCTGAAAAATTATGAATATCATGATCTGATGCAGGAAGTAATTCCAAAGGAGGCGACAGAGCCGGTTCCGGTTCGAAATGGACAGACTGACAGAATCAGTGAAAGTGCTTACAGCAAGGTGGCATGTACTGAATCAGAAGATTCTGTTGGGAGTATTCTTATGCGGCCGGATGAAAGTGTCAGGACTGAAATCGTGAAAAATGAAGAGCTGACCGCGCCTGTTATACAAGGAATGCATATTGGAGAAGTAAACTTTTATGTAGGAGATGAAAAATGGAGGAGTGTTGAACTTACAGCAACAGAGAAAATTGATTCTGTAGATATGGAATGGTGTGTTAAACAAGTGCTTAGAAAATGGCTGATATCAAATGATTTACGGTCATTTTGTGCAGAAAAATGAATTGTCGAAAATGAAGAAAAAAAACAAAAATTCACTATGCGTTTGACACAAACTGTGTTATACTCATGATGACGCAATTTTGATAACACATAAAAATTGCGTAAAGTTGTTCTTATTTTAGAAGTAATTTATTATAAAATGGAGGTTACAAAATGAGTACTACTTCAAGTTTGGCAAGTAAAAGAATAGAATCTTTACTTGATGAAAGCAGTTTCGTTGAAATTGGTGCACTTGTTACTGCAAGAGCCACAGATTTCAATCTGAAACAGACTGAGACTCCTTCTGATGGTGTTGTTACCGGATACGGAGTTATTGATGGCAACCTTGTGTATGTGTATAGCCAGGATGCATCCGTATTAAACGGTTCTGTTGGTGAAATGCATGCAAAGAAGATTGCAAATCTTTATGATCTTGCAATGAAGACAGGTGCACCTGTGATCGGACTTATTGATTCTGCAGGACTTAGACTTCAGGAAGCTACAGATGCATTGAATGCATTTGGCGAGATCTATTTAAAGCAGACACTTGCTTCAGGTGTGATTCCTCAGATCACGGCAATCTTTGGTTCCTGTGGTGGTGGACTTGCCCTGATGCCTACATTAACAGACTTTACATTTATGGAAGAGTCCAAGGCTAAGCTTTTTGTTAACGCACCTAATACACTTGATGGTAATCATGTATCCAAGTGTGATTCTGCATCTGCCAAGTTCCAGAGCGAAGAGGCAGGTATTGTAGATGTAGTGGCTGATGAAGCAACAATTTATGCAAAGATCCGTGAGCTTGTATGTATGCTGCCGGGCAATAATGAAGATGATGCTTCTTATGAAGATTGCACAGATGATCTGAACAGAGTCTGTGGCGACCTTGCTAACTGCGTAGGCGATACAGCAATTGCCCTTTCTACAATTGCAGATAACAACGCATTCTTTGAAGTAAAAGAAAACTATGCTAAGAATATGGTAACAGGATTTATCAAACTTAACGGTACAACAGTCGGCTGCGTAGCAAACCGTACAGAAGTATATGGAGCAGACGGTGAAGTAACAGATAGGTTCGATGCCGTATTGACAGCAGCAGGATGCGAAAAGGCAGCAGATTTCGTTGAATTCTGTGATGCATTTAATATTCCGGTATTATCCCTGACAAATGTTAAGGGTTATGAAACAACCATGTGCAGTGAGAAGAAAATTGCCAAGGCAGTTGCCAAACTTACTTATGCATTTGCAAATGCAACAGTGCCTAAGGTAAATGTTATCATTGGCAAGGCTTATGGAAGCGCTTATGTGGCAATGAATTCCAAGGCAATCGGTGCTGACATCACAATCTGCTGGCCGGATGCGGAAATTGGTTCCATGGATGCTGCTCTGGCTGCAAAGATTATGTATGATGGACAGAGTGCAGATGTAATAAAGGAAAAGGCAGCAGAATATGCAGCACTTCAGACAAGTGCAACAGGCGCTGCCAAGAGAGGATATGTAGATCAGATCATCGAAGCTGCTGATACGAGAAAATACGTAATTGGTGCATTTGAGATGTTATTTACAAAAAGAGAGGACCGTCCTTCCAAAAAGCATGGCACGGTCTAAGAAAGGGTGAACGTTAATATGAAGAAAATCGTAAAGGCTTTATTAATGCTTACCTGTGTATTCAGCTTAACGGCATGTGGTTCTGATAATACAGTCAGCGAGTTCCAGCAGAGCAAGATAGATGCAGCAGAAGCAAAAGCTCCTCAGATCATTGCTTTGACGGCAGGACTTGTACAGAATAACGATATTGATGAGTTGACAACGAACTATAATAATATCGAACTGGGGGATTTATATACCAGTACTTATTCACAATATGCCGATGATTCTTCTTTCAGCTGCGAAGGTAAGGGAATCAAGAATGCATTGACTTCTTTTGAAGCAGGTATGGAAGATCTCGGAAACATTACAGTGTCGGGAGAAGCATCTTCTGTAGTAGATGATGACACGATCATTGTTACGATACCTGTTACAGGTGAACATGGAGAAGGTTCTGTAGAACTGATTTTTACAAATGATATCTATTTAACTCTGACATCATGTACACTGAATCTCAATGAGACTATGGGTGCACTGATGGAAAGAGCAACATTAAATACTCTGATCGGCATGGGTACTGTATTTATTGTTCTGATTCTGATCAGTGCGATTATTTCCTGCTTCCAGTTTATTCCTAAGATTCAGGAAAAACTTTCCAAGAAGGCAGCTCCTGCACCGGCATCAACTCCTGACGTAGCAGCTCCGATTGTCACAGAAGAGGAAGAATTAGCTGATGATACAGAACTTGCAGCAGTTATAGCAGCTGCGATCGCAGCATATGAAGGAACATCAACAGATGGTTTCCAGGTAAGAAGTATCAAGAGAGCATCTACCAGAAAATGGAAGAATGCATAATCACATAATCAAAAGAAATGTATTGATTTTAGGAGGATATTAAAATGAAGAATTATACAATTACCGTTAACGGCAACGTATATGATGTAGTAGTAGAAGAAGGCGCATCCACAGGTGCAGCACCTGTAGCAGCCACAGCTCCCAAGGCAGCACCTAAGGCAGCTCCCAAAGCAGCACCTAAGGCAGCAGCAGGCGCAGGCAGTATTAAGGTAGAAGCCGGTGCAGCCGGTAAGGTATTCAAGATCGAGGCTAATGTTGGACAGGCAGTTAAGAGAGGAGATGCAGTAGTTATCATTGAAGCTATGAAGATGGAAATTCCTGTTGTGGCTCCTCAGGATGGTACTGTTGCAAGCATTGACGTTGCAGTTGGTGACGCTATTGAAGCAGGTGCTGTACTTGCTACTTTAAACTAAGTGCAGCTATTGCGTAGAACATACTTTGGGTATGGATCTCTACGCACCATGTGTAATTGCCGGGTTTATAGAACTTTGCAATTGCAACAAATACAATAGGAGGTCAACAAAATGTCTTATATAGCAACTACATTGGACAATCTGATCCACCAGACAGCATTCTTTAACCTGACTGGCGGTAACATTATCATGATTGCCGTGGCTTGTTTATTTCTTTATCTTGCTATCGCCAAAGGCTTCGAACCGCTTTTGCTAACACCGATAGCATTCGGTATGCTGCTGGTTAATATTTATCCGGATATTATCGCACCAATTGGTGAAGACGGAACAGCCGGCGGATTACTTTATTATTTCTATTTACTGGATGAATGGGCAATCTTACCATCTCTGATCTTTATGGGCGTTGGAGCCATGACGGACTTTGGACCTTTGATTGCTAATCCTAAGAGCTTTTTACTTGGTGCTGCTGCACAGTTTGGTATTTTTGCCGCATACTTTGGAGCAATCGCACTTGGCTTCAATGATAAGGCAGCAGCTGCCGTATCTATTATTGGTGGTGCTGATGGTCCTACTTCCATCTTCCTTGCCGGTAAGCTTGGACAGACTGCATTACTTGGACCTATCGCAGTAGCTGCATATTCCTATATGTCACTGGTTCCTATTATTCAGCCACCTATTATGAAGCTTCTTACAACAGAAAAGGAGAGAAAGATCAAGATGGGTCAGCTTCGCCCTGTATCCAAACTTGAAAAGATCCTTTTCCCGATCATTGTTACGATTGTTGTTTGTCTGATCCTTCCGACCACAGCACCGCTGGTTGGTATGCTGATGTTGGGAAACCTGTTTAAAGAATCGGGTGTGGTTAGACAGTTGACAGATACTGCTTCTAATGCATTGATGTATATTGTAGTTATTCTCCTTGGAACTTCGTTAGGTGCTACTACAAGTGCAGAAGCATTTTTGAACATGCAGACAATTAAGATCGTAATTCTTGGTCTGATTGCTTTCGCATTTGGTACAGCGGCAGGTGTTCTGTTTGGCAAGCTGCTGTGTGTAATGACACATGGCAATGTCAATCCTCTGATTGGATCAGCAGGTGTATCTGCGGTTCCTATGGCAGCACGTGTATCCCAGAAGGTTGGTGCTGAATCCGATCCTACCAACTTCCTGCTTATGCATGCTATGGGACCTAACGTAGCAGGTGTTATCGGTACTGCAGTAGCAGCCGGTACATTCATGGCTATCTTCGGAGTCTTTTAAGTTGTGCATAGCATAGTTTAGTTATTTAATAAATATATCTAGGAGGAATAAAGGTAATGTCAGAAATAGTTAAGAAACCTGTTGGCATCACAGAAACAGTTCTTCGTGATGCACATCAGTCTTTAATAGCAACAAGAATGCCGACCGAGTTAATGCTTCCAATCCTTGAGACAATGGATCAGGTTGGTTATCACTCACTTGAGTGTTGGGGCGGCGCAACATTCGATGCTTCCTTACGTTTCTTAAAGGAAGATCCATGGGAAAGATTAAGAAAGATTAAGGATAAGGTTAAGAATACACCTTTACAGATGCTTTTCAGAGGACAGAATATTCTTGGATATCGTCATTATGCTGATGATGTTGTAACAGAGTTCGTTGAGAAGTCTATTGCAAACGGTATTGATATCATCAGAATTTTCGACTGCTTCAATGATCTGCGTAACTTACAGTGTGCAGTTAACGCAGCTAACGCTATTAAGCAGAGAGAGGGCAGAGGTCATGCTCAGGTAGCATTATCTTACACATTAGGTGACGCTTATACATTAGAGTACTGGATGCAGATGGCTAAGAATATCGAAGAAATGGGTGCAGACTCTATCTGTATCAAGGATATGGCAGGACTGTTGGTACCTTACAAGGCAGAAGAACTGATCAAGGCCATGAAGTCTTCAACTAAGCTTCCTATCCAGTTGCATACACACTATACATCCGGTGTTGCTTCCATGACATACATGAAGGCAATTGAGGCTGGTGTAGATGTAATTGACTGTGCAATTTCTCCATTTGCAATGGGTACATCCCAGCCTGCAACAGAAGTTATGGTTGAGACATTAAAGAACACACCATATGACACAGGTTTAGATCAGACTTTGTTATCCAAGATTGCAGATCACTTCAGACCTTACAGAGAAGAGTGTTTAAAGAGTGGACTTATGAATCCTAAGGTTCTTGGCGTTGATATTAAGACTTTGTTATATCAGGTACCAGGTGGTATGTTATCTAACATGGTTAGCCAGTTAAAGGAACAGAATGCAGAGGACAAGTACTACGAAGTGCTTGAAGAAATCCCAAGAGTCCGTAAAGACTTAGGTGAGCCACCTCTTGTTACTCCTTCATCTCAGATCGTTGGTACACAGGCTGTATTTAACGTATTAATGGGTGAGAGATACAAGATGGCTACGAAGGAAACCAAGGCTGTATTACGCGGTGAATATGGTCAGACTGTTAAACCTTTCAATAAGGAAGTACAGGATAAGGTTCTTTCAGCAGAAGAGAAAGAACATATCATTACATGCCGTCCAGCTGATCTGATTCCAAACGAACTTCCTAAGATTGAAGAAGAAATGAAGCAGTGGAAGCAGCAGGATGAGGATGTATTGAGTTATGCACTGTTCCCTCAGGTGGCTGTAGAATTCTTTAAGTATCGTGAAGCTCAGCAGAAGAAGGTCGATATGACACAGGCTGATACTAAGAACGGAGCATATCCTGTTTAATTTTCACACAAGTGCTTTTGAATTATTGTACATTTTATATCAGTATCGGGTTAAAATTTAACCCGATACTGATTTTGAGTTGACAGTACTGCTAAAACAATTTATCATAACATGTGTTATCAAGATTGGGTTACAAAAGAGGAAAAGAGATAATGCGCCTAAAAATGCGTAGAAATGAGGATGATCATGGCAAGAAAAGAGTCTGTGACTAAAAGTATGATTTTAGATACCGCAGTACAGCTGGCAAAAGAAGAAGGTATCGAGAATGTGACTGCGAGAAAACTCGCAAGTAAAATAGGATGTTCTACACAGCCTATATTTAGGGTTTATGCTAATATGACGGAATTGTATGCAGATGTCTATCAGAAAGCGATAGATTTATTTGCTGATTATTATGAAAATTTCGAGTCCGAGGTTCAAACACCTTTTATTCATTTAGGACTTGCTTATATAGATTTTGCCAAGGAAGAACAGAAATTGTTTCAACTTCTGTTTCTTTCCGACAACAGAGGGGACAGAAGTCTCTATGAATTGTTGAATGGAAGTACGGGTGCTGTTGCAAAGGAAATAAATAAGGCAGCAGCAGGCGGGTGCGCAAATCCAAGTGGATTGTTCATGAAGATGTGGATTTTTATACATGGATGTGCATGCATGGTGTTAACCGGAGATTATGATTTAACTAAGGAAGAAACCTTAGACTTATTGGAAGATATATACAAGAGCTGTTCATAGGTGAGTGAGGGTAACAAATGGAATTTAGAATGGATACCATGTCCCGGATTAATGAAAAATTCAACAAGATGAGTAAAGGACATAAGAAAATAGCGTCTTTTATCATTGATCATTATGAACAGGCGGCCTTTATGACAGCAGCAAAGCTGGGCAGCACAGTAGGAATCAGTGAGTCTACAGTAGTGCGTTTTGCATACGCATTGGGCTATGATGGATATCCTGAATTTCAGGAGGATTTGGCTGACTGGGTAAAAAATAAACTTAATTCGGTGCAAAAAATTGGAACGAAATATGGAAAAAGTACGCAGTCGGAGATTCTTACGTCTGTATTGACGGCTGATATGGAAAAAATCAGTGATACGATAGAGCATGTTGATCCAAATGCATTTGAAACAGCAGTGGATACAATATTGGCAGCAAGAACTATTTATATTATCGGAATCAGAAGTTGTGATCCTTTAGCACGTTTTTTACAGTTTTATCTGAATATGATTCGGGGAAATGTTTATCTATTGAATTCAACCAGCACAACAGAAATATTTGAACAGATGATTCGTATTGATGAGAAAGATGCTATCATAGGGATCAGTTTTCCCAGATACTCAATGAGAACATTAAAAGCAATGGAATTTGCCAATGACAGAAATGCAAAAGTAATTACGATCACTGATACGATACATTCTCCCATGTGTTTGTATTCGTCCTGCAATTTGCTGGCTAGAAGTGATATGGTATCTATTGTTGATTCGTTGGTAGCACCGTTGAGTTTGATCAATGCGCTTGTTGTTGCGCTTTGTTTGAAAAGACCGGATGATGTAAGAAAGAATCTGGAGAGCCTTGAACAGGTGTGGGATAATTATCAGGTCTATTTAAAAGATGAAATTAATTTTATTGATGAAACGACCTTAAGTACTCCGCTGCAGAAGGAGAAGGAACATAGAGAATGAAAATAGTGATAATTGGCGGCGGTCCAGCGGGAATGATGGCAGCGATCACAGCAGCAAAAGCTGGAGCGGATGTTGTCCTTTTGGAAAAAAATGAAAAGACCGGGAAAAAACTGTTCATTACAGGAAAAGGCAGATGCAATGTTACCAATGCATGCGATACAGAGAATTTGTTTGCCAATGTAATGGAACATAGTAAGTTCCTGTACAGTGCTGTTTATGGATACGACAATCAGGCAGTTATGCAATTTTTTGAAGAGGCAGGATGTCATTTAAAGACAGAACGTGGACAGAGAGTATTTCCTGAGTCAGATCATAGCTCTGATATATTAAGGGCGTTGGACAGAGAAATGCAAAGGGCAGGAGTTAAGGTAAGACTTAATTCTGAAGTAGAGGAAATATTAATAGATAATGAAAAGAAACAGATATTGGGGGTAAGACTTCACAACAGGGAAAAAATCATGGCTGACAGGGTGATCATTGCAACCGGAGGAATTTCTTATGTGTTGACTGGCTCTACTGGTGATGGATATCGTTTTGCAAAGGAAGCAGGACATTCTGTAACAAAGTTATCCCCTGCGTTGGTTCCTTTTAATATAGAAGAAGACTGGTGTAAACAATTACAGGGACTGTCATTGCGCAATGTGGAAGCAACGATTGAAGTAGAAGGTAAAAATATTTATTCTGATTTTGGAGAAATGTTATTTACACACTATGGTGTCAGTGGCCCCCTGATGCTGAGCGGCAGTAGTTATTATGTGCATAAAGCAGGCAACAGACCGGCAAAATTATATATAGACCTGAAACCTGCATTGACACAGGAGCAGTTGGATAAAAGAATATTGAGGGAATTTGATGCTAACAGGAATAAGCAGTTCAAGAATGCAATTGCAACGCTGTTTCCTGCTAAAATGCAGAATATTATGCCCGTGTTAGCACAAATAGATCCTGAGAAAAAGGTAAATGAAATCACCAAAGAAGAGAGAGAACGTTTCCTGCATACAATCAAGCATTTGGAGCTTACCATTACAGGAGTACGTGATTATAATGAAGCAATCATTACGAAGGGTGGAGTTAAACTTTCAGAGATCAACCCTTCTACTATGGAGTCTAAAATAATCAAAGGACTTTATTTTGCCGGTGAGGTGTTGGACCTTGATGCCCTGACAGGGGGATACAATCTGCAGATCGCATGGTCAACGGGACATCTGGCAGGAGAGAGTGCTGCAGAGGAATGATAACTGACAGGACAGAGCAGAATATAAAGGAGATAGGATATGAGTTATAATATTGCGATAGACGGACCGGCAGGCGCAGGCAAGAGTACAATTGCCAAGCTGATTGCCAAAAAGAAAAATTATATTTATGTAGATACGGGAGCCATGTATCGTGCAATGGCATTATATTTCCTTGAAACAGGAATAAAAGCTGATGAACAGGAAAAAATCAGTCATGTTGTAGACCAGATAGATGTTACCATCACATATGAAAATGGTGAACAGGTTGTATGGCTTAATGGCAGAAATGTCAATGGAATGATCCGCACAGAAGAGGTAAGCCGTATGGCTTCTGCAACCAGTGTTAATTCCGATGTGCGTACTAAACTGGTAGAATTACAGAGAAAGCTTGCATTAAAAGAAAATGTTGTTATGGATGGAAGAGATATCGGAACAGTAGTATTACCGAATGCTGATGTGAAAGTATATCTGACAGCAAGCAGTGCAGTAAGAGCAAAACGCCGCTATGAAGAACAGCTTGCCAAAGGAGAAGAGTGCAATCTGGAAGAAATTGAAAAAGATATTATCGAAAGAGATCACAGAGATATGACAAGAGAAATATCTCCACTAAGACAGGCAGAAGATGCAATTCTGCTGGATTCTTCTGATATGACGATAGAAGAAGTTGCAGATGCTGTTATTGCACTTAGCAAGTAGATTTTAACTGCGTGATCTAAAGGCAGAAAGGGATGTAGAATCAGAATGGAAGTAGTTTTAGCGAAATCATCCGGTTTTTGTTTCGGAGTGAAGCGGGCTGTGGACAGAGTCTATGAGCAACTGGCTGAGCATAAGAAGATATACACATACGGTCCCATTGTTCACAATGAGGATGTTGTAAAAGATCTTGAAAAACAAGGTGTCAGAGTGCTTAATACAGAAGAAGAGCTGGAAGCGTTAACAGAAGGCAGTGTTGTGATCCGGGCGCATGGAGTTCCCAAGAGAATCTATGAGATCATGGAACAACGCGGAATTGAATGTATTGATGCTACTTGTCCTTTTGTTAAGAGAATTCACAAAATTGTAGAGAAAGAAAGCACAGAAGGCAGACACATTATTATCGTGGGAAATGCAAAACATCCGGAAGTAGAAGGAATCATGGGATGGTGTAAAAATCCTGCAACTGTGATAGAATCTAAAGAAGAAGCACTTGATTTCAAGGGTTCACCGGACGATAAATACTGTGTGGTATCTCAAACGACATTTAACTACAAGAAATTTCAAGAATTAGTTGAAATTTTTCAAAAAAAAGGTTATGATATAATTGTTGCGAATACTATTTGTAGTGCAACAGAAGAACGCCAGAAGGAAGCAAGCGAGCTTGCAGCAAAAGCTGACGTTATGATTGTGATAGGTGGTACTCATAGTTCCAATACCCGCAAGCTCTATGAGCTGTGCAAAAGTGAATGTGAGAATACTTACTATATACAGACACTGGCAGACCTGCAATTAGAACTACCTAATTCTGTTGAACTAGTGGGCATCACAGCGGGGGCTTCTACCCCAAACAAAATAATTGAGGAGGTTCAAAATTATGTCAGAATTAACTTTTGAACAAATGTTAGAAGAATCATTAAAAACTATTCATACAGGAGAGGTAATTGAAGGTACAGTCATCGATGTAAAACCAGATGAAGCAATCCTGAATATCGGTTACAAGTCAGACGGTATTCTTACTCGTAACGAATACACCAATGAACCTAATGTAGACCTTACTACTCTTGTAAATGTTGGCGACAAGATGGAAGTTAAAGTTTTAAAAGTAAACGATGGTGAGGGACAGGTTCTCTTAACATACAAGAGACTTGCTGCTGACAGAGGAAATAAGAGAATTGAAGAAGCATTCAATAACAAAGAAGTACTTACAGCTAAGGTTGCACAGGTACTTGACGGTGGTTTAAGCGTTGTAGTTGACGAAGTAAGAATTTTCATTCCTGCAAGTCTTGTATCTGATGTATATGAGAAAGATTTAAGCAAGTACGCTGGACAGGAAATTGAATTTGTAATCAGTGAATATAATCCTAAG
>CAYRAW010000026.1:18259-19145 GCA_964422225.1 uncultured Roseburia sp. | reverse complement strand
CAGAAGCAGGTGAAATCTATTATGTGGAGGATGACGGCAGCAAGGAAATGCTGATCGGCAAAGATCCTCTTAAGATTGCAGAAATGGGAGTATCCCTGTCTTTTGTTCCCGAGGACAGATTGGGAATGGGTCTGGTCGGTAATATGGACCTGACGGATAATATGATGCTTCGTTCTTTCCGACGCGGACGTACACCATTTACGAACCGTAAACCGCCTAAGAAGCTTGCAAAGGACGTTGTAAAGAACCTGGAGGTAGTGACACCGGGTATCACGACACCTATCCGCAGACTTTCCGGTGGAAATGTGCAGAAGGTACTGGTAGGACGTGAAATTGCTTCTGCACCGACAGTGTTGTTGACTGCATATGCAGTGCGCGGACTGGACATCAATTCTTCTTATACGATATATGAATTGATCAATGAGCAGAAGAAGAAGGGTGTTGCGGTAATCTTTGTTGGTGAGGATCTGGATGTATTATTAGAGCTGTCTGATAAGATTCTGGTTCTGTGTGGCGGTAAGGTCAGTGGCATCGTGGATGCAAGAAAGACAGATAAAAATGAGGTTGGTATGATGATGACCAGAGTAGGAGGCAGCGAAGATCATGAATGAAAAAAAGAAAGAACCATTTTTTCATATAGTGAAGAGGGATGCTCTTCCCTGGTATCAGTCAGTCGGAATCCGGGCAGTTGCCATTATACTGGCATTGATCGTATGCGCAGTTGTAACGACGATCACAACAGGTATTAATCCGATCCAGGTATATGAATCCATGATCATTGGTGCTTTTGGCTCTGCCAGAAAGACCTGGGTTACATTCCAGAATATATCCATTCTGTTACTGATCGCTTTGGCGCTGACACCTGCTTTCAAGATGAAGTTCTGGA
>CAYRAW010000026.1:0-18249 GCA_964422225.1 uncultured Roseburia sp. | reverse complement strand
ATATCGGTGGTGAAGGACAGGTTTTGATCGGTGGTCTGGCAGCAGCGGCATGCATGATCTGTCTGGGAGATAAGATGCCCAATGCACTGTTGATTCTCTGTATGATCATAGCAAGTATTGCAGCCGGTGCAGTATGGGGCTTTATTCCTGCTTTCTTCAAATCAAAGTGGAATACAAATGAGACGCTTTCTACTCTGATGATGAACTATATTGCTACACAGTTGGTTGCTTTTTTCACGATCGTGTGGGAAGTGCCCAAGGGTTCCGGTAAGATCGGTATTATCAACCAGAATACCAATTCCGGCTGGCTTCCTCAGATATTTGGTTCTAAATATCTGCTGAGTATTCTGGTCGCAGTGGTGATCACGATATTTATGTACATTTATCTGCAATACAGCAAGCAGGGATATGAGATCGCAGTAGTGGGCGAGAGTGAGAATACAGCCAAATACGTAGGCATCAAGGTCGAAAAGGTCATTATCCGGACCATGGTATTATCCGGTGCTATCTGTGGACTGGTAGGTCTGCTGTTAGTCGGAGGCATTAACCATACTGTAACAACTACCATAGCCGGTGGTCAGGGATTTACTGCGGTTCTGGTGTCCTGGATGTCAAAATTCAATCCGCTGGTCATGGTATTCTCCAGTTCCCTGATTATTTTCATGGATCGTGGAGCCAGCGAAATATCAACAAATTTTGGACTGAATCATTCCTATGCGGATATTTTAACAGGTATTATCCTGTTCTTTATCATCGGCTGTGAGTTTTTCATTACATATCGGCTTCAGTTCCGTAAAAAGTCAGAAAAGGAGGAGCAGTGATCATGTGGAATTTTTTACTTGCATTTATTCCAAGGGCAATTGTACAGGGAATTCCTCTTCTATACGGAAGTACGGGAGAAATTATTACAGAGAAATCAGGTAATCTGAATCTGGGAATCCCGGGTGTTATGTATGTAGGTGCGATCAGTGGTGTTATCGGTTCTTTCTTTTATGAGAGGTCGGCAGGAGGCGCTTCTGGCATGAATCCGGTGCTGGCAGTTCTTATACCTGTGCTGTGCTGTCTGTTTGGTTCTCTGTTAATGGGGCTGTTGTACTGCTTCCTGACAGTTACGCTTCGTGCCAATCAGAATGTAACAGGTCTTGCCATGACTACATTCGGTGTTGGATTTGGTAACTTCTTTGGTGGCTCTCTGATCAAGCTGGTTGCCAGTGATGTTCCTTCCATTGCATTGAGTGCAACGAGCAGCTATTTCAGTAAGTCACTTCCTTTTGCAGCGAAAATGGGATGGTTTGGTAAGCTGTTCCTTTCCTATGGATTTCTGGCTTATCTGGCAGTAGTGATTGCTCTGGCAGCTTCTTATGTACTGAACCACACACGCGTAGGCTTACATCTGCGAGCAGTTGGTGAAGGACCTAATACTGCTGATGCAGCAGGAATCAATGTAACGAGATATAAGTATGCAGCCACCTGCGTGGGATGTATGGTTGCAGGGCTTGGTGGTCTTTACTACGTTATGGATTATGCCTGCGGCGTATGGTCTAATGATGCTTTTGGTGACAGAGGATGGCTTGCAATAGCACTTGTTATTTTTACAATATGGCGTCCGAATTTAAGCGTATTGGCATCTTTCCTGTTTGGTGGACTCTACATTCTGTATCTGTATATTCCTACGGGTATGGATCATATGGAATATCAGGAATTATATAAGATGATCCCATATGTGGTAACACTGGTAGTTCTGGTATTTACCAGCATGAGAAGTAAGCGGGAGAATCAGCCGCCTGCGAGTCTGGGATTGGCATATTTCAGAGAAGAGAGATAGATTGTAGGATATGGAGCAGATCTGTGAAGGGTCTGCTCTATTTTATTGTGTCTGGAGGAAAAGTCCGTTATAATAGTGGATAAAGTTACGAAATTAAATTAAGAGGGGGTTATATCTTGACAACGAGACAGGAAGCATTGGATTATGGATTGTCTATGCCCTATACCTATCAGGAGGCACCGTTTCATGATCCAAACTGGCAGTTAGTGCGTGTGCATGGCAGTAAGAAAGCTTTTTTATGGACATATGAAAAGGATGGGTATGTTCATCTGAACGTAAAGGTCGATCCACAGTGGCGTGATTACTGGAGAGGGGCTTTTGCATCTGTAATTCCCGGATATCATCAGAACAAAGAATATTGGAACACAATTATTCTGGATGGTACAATACCGGATGAGACGATTAAATGTATGATCGCAGAGAGCTATGATCTGGTATCGGACAGTCCGACTAAGAGAATTTATGAGGCAGTTAAGAAAATTCCAAAAGGAAAGGTAGCTACTTATGGACAGGTGGCAGCATTGGCGGGAAATCCGGGAATGTGCAGAGCGGTAGGCAATGCACTTCATAAAAATCCGGACCCGGCGCATGTTCCCTGTTACCGGGTAGTCAATGCCAAGGGAGAATTGTCCGGAGAATTTGCCTTTGGTGGTGCAGGAAAACAGGCGAAGCTGTTACAGGCAGACGGAATAGAAGTAATAAATGGTAAAGTAGATCTGCATAAATATGGAATCGAAAGTAGTTACAGGTAGAAGGAAAGGTATGGTGATCAGTGTGAAACTGGCACAGACAATAAGACATTATGATAAGAAGAACTTGATAAAAGATATCATAGCAGGAATCATTATTATGGCGGTATCTATTCCTATTTCCATGGGATATGCGCAGATTGCCGGGCTGCCTGCTGTGTATGGATTGTACGGGTCCGTATTTCCTATCCTTGTTTTTGCAATATTCTCTACCTCACCACAATTTGTCTTTGGCGTGGATGCAGCCCAATGAACGGTTCCGTGTCACGTACCGCTATGGGAGAGCAGTATCAGGCAAAGACACAATTAACAGGCATCGTTGCCGGATTATCCATGACCGTATCGCCATGGAACACCCGGAACTTGCAGAACGCTTTAAGGAACGCAGGCATATACTGGATGAACACCTGAAAGAAAAACGCCCGGAAGTTTATGAACTGATCATAACGCTGCGTAATAAATAATAAAAGTACTACTTGCATAAATTGTATTTTAATGATATATTACTTAAGCGCATAAAATTGTCTAAATGGGACTATAAATTTTACTGTTTCTGAGAAAAACAGTGATTTATAGTCCTTTTTTACTGCGTATGTGAAAAGCAGGATAATATAAAAGACGGGAGAAATTTATGAATCAGACATTTATGAAAGAGAAGAAAATAATACCTTTGGTGTTTTCCATGTCCATGCCAATGGTATTGTCCATGATGGTAAACTCACTATTTAATATAGTAGACAGTTATTTTGTTGCCAAAGTAAGCGAAGCTGCCATGACAGCCCTGTCACTGGTCTACCCGGCACAGCTGGTTGTAACAGCGATCTCTGTAGGTTTTGGGATCGGAATCAATGTGCTTATAGCCTTTTATATGGGAGCAGGTGAGAAGGACAAAGCCAATATTGCAGCATCTCTGGGAACTGCTCTTAGCCTGTTGCACGGTATTCTCATTACCATTGTATACAGACTTATCATGCCGCATTTCCTTGGCATGTTCACGAAAGATGCTGAAGTACTGGGACTTGGAATCATATATTCTAATATTGCTTTTGCCTTTGCACCTGTTATTACAATAGGAATTACCTATGAGAAAATATTTCAGTCAGTAGGCAGGATGAAAGTCTCCATGATCAGTATGATGGTAGGCTTTATTGCCAATATTATATTAGATCCGCTTATGATATTTGGTATTGGACCATTCCCTGAACTTGGGACAGCAGGTGCAGCCTGGGCAACAGGTATTGGACAGATATTGACACTGCTGTGTTATCTCTGGTTTTATTTTTATCGTCCGATCCCTGTGAAAATTAATTTTCAGAATGTAAAATGGGACAGCACCATTGCCGGTAAGATGTATTCTGTCGGAGTACCGGCAACCTTAAACATGGCACTGTCCTCTGTCCTTTTATCAGTGATCAATGGAATCCTCTCTGTATTTGGTCAGGGATACGTGCTGGTATTTGGTGCATATTATAAGCTGCAGTCCTTTATCTATCTTCCTGTAAATGGTATTATTCAGGGAATCCGTCCATTGGTTGGATATAATTATGGTGCAGGGGAACACAAACGTGTGACACATATTTTCTATACAGCACTTGTTATGGCAGTTACGATCATGACGGCAGGAACGATTTTGTGCTGGGCGGTTCCTGGTTGGCTGATCGGTCTTTTTACAACGAATCCGGATACGATTGCATTAGGAATGGATGCACTGCATATGATAAGTCTTGGATTTATCATTTCCGCAATCTCCGTAACCTGTCAGGGTGCGCTGGAAGGACTGGGCAAGGGTGCTCCTTCCCTGGTGATTTCCCTGGCAAGATACCTGTTTCTTATTATACCAATAGCATTTATTTTAAGCAGGGTTCTGCAGTCAGCAAGTGGTGTATGGATCGCATTCCCTGTTACAGAAGTTATTGCAGCAGTTATCTCTATTGTGGTGTATAGATGCCAGTGCCAAAAGGTCTAAACCCACATGAGCCTGCTCATAGTGCAGAACAATCCGTTGGCATCATGGACTCTGTAGTAACTGGTGTGTTACAATAGCCGTATATGAGTAGAAAGGTACAGGTATCATTTATGGCAGATATCATAGAAATCACGGAGCTGGAGAGTCCTGAACTGGACGTGTATGCCAGACTGAACGAAACACAATTACGGCATCTGTATGAACCAAAGCCGGGAATCTTTATTGCAGAAAGTCCAAGAGTCATTGAGCGGGCACTGGATGCAGGCTGTGTGCCCATATCCTGTCTGTGTGAGCGCAGACATCTGGATGGCGCAGCCAAAGATATTATTAACCGCTGCGGTAAGATTCCTGTATACACAGCAGAATATGAAGTCCTGACGAAACTGACAGGCTTTGCACTTACAAGAGGAATGCTCTGTGCCATGTACCGACCAGGGCTTCCTACAGTACAGGAAATATGTCAGAATGCACACAGGGTTGCAGTATTAGAGGATGTGGTCAACCCTACCAATATCGGAGCCATATTCCGTTCCGCAGCAGCACTGCAAATGGATGCGGTACTTCTGACATCTGCATGCAGTGATCCTTTATATAGAAGAGCGGTACGTGTCAGTATGGGTACAGTATTCCAGATCCCATGGACTTATCTGGGTCAGGATGGATTAAATTCTGTCAGACAGCTTGGCTTTAAGATGGCGGCGATGGCACTGAGAGATGATTCTGTATCAATAGATGATCCTGCACTGGAGAAGGAAGAGAGGCTTGCGATCGTACTTGGAACAGAGGGAGACGGACTTGCTTCCTCTACAATAGAGGGTTGTGATTATACGGTACGGATTCCCATGGCATGTGGAGTAGATTCCCTGAATGTGGCGGCTGCCAGTGCAGTAGCATTCTGGCAATTACGTTTTCATAAATAGTTTAGGCTTTTTTTATAAATATTATTGAAAAAGATTGTTGACAAGAAAAACGAGAAGTAGTAACTTATTATATGAAGATGTTAGCACTCCATTGAAACGAGTGCTAACAAATCTCAACAGCCAATCAAATATGGTAATGATAAGTTTCATGAAAGGAGCGTGGCAGGATTGGATTTGGATGAGAGAAAATTGAAGATTCTGCAGGCAATCATCAGAAACTACCTGGAGACAGGGGAGCCGGTTGGCAGCAGGACGATTTCCAAGTATACGGATCTGAATTTAAGTTCTGCGACCATAAGAAATGAGATGGCTGATCTGGAGGAGTTAGGCTATATTGTACAGCCACATACCTCCGCAGGCAGGATTCCTTCCGATAAAGGCTACCGATTGTATGTAGACCAGATGCTTGCAGAGAAAGAGGAGAAACTCGATCATGCAACACAGGAAGTCAAGGAGATGCATCAGATGCTCCTTGAGAAAGAAGACAAGATGGAATCCATCCTAAAGCAGATGGCAAAGATGCTCGCAGTCAATACGAATTATGCCACACTGGTAACCGCACCCCAGGTAAGGGGGAACAAGATCAAGTTCTTGCAATTATCCAGAGTTGATGTCGGACAGTTACTGGCGACCATCGTAGTGGAAGGCAATGTGATCAAGAATAACATGCTCCATGTAGAAGAATCATTGGACGATGAGACATTGTTGAAGCTGAATATTCTGCTGAATACCAATTTGAACGGACTTCCGATAGAAGATATCAATCTGGCGATGATCACAAAGCTCAAGCAGCAGGCAGGTATCTATGATGGCATCATTGCAGAAGTGATGGATGCAGTAGCAGCCGTGATCAGAGAAAATGATGACATTGAGATATATACCAGCGGAGCAAATAATATTTTCAAATATCCGGAGCTTTCTGATAATCAGAGGGCAAGCGAGCTGATCAACACTCTTGAAGAGAAACAGATGCTGACAGAACTGGTACAGGATTCCATGGCAGACGAGAACAACACCGGAATTCAGGTGTATATCGGTAATGAGACACCGGTTCAGACCATGAAAGACTGCAGCGTAGTCACAGCAACTTATGAACTTGAAGAGGGTGTCAAAGGAACGATAGGAATCATCGGACCCAGACGAATGGATTATGATAAGGTAATCAGTACTCTGACGACTCTTAAGAGTCAGTTGGATGCTATCTATAAAAAAGATGATGATAAGGAAACAACATAGAATAGATAAAACAGATAGAAAGGAAGACGAGTAAGAGTGGAGGACAATAAAGAAAAGAATTTAAATGAAGACCTCGAGCAAGAGGATACCACCCAGAAAGAAACCCAGACAGAATCTCAGGCAGAGGACGAAGAACAGCAGACAGACGCAGCACAGGAGAGCACAGAGCAGGAACAGACAGCAGATGCAGCGAAAGAAGATGCTGATAACAAAGATGACAAATCCGATAAAAAGAAATCTTTCTTTGGTAAGAAGGATAACAAACTTCAGGATAAAGTCGATGAACTGGAAGACAGAGTAAAGCGCCAGATGGCAGAGTTCGAGAACTTCAGAAAACGTACCGATAAGGAAAAGACAGCAATGTTCGAGACCGGTGCAAAGAGTGTGATCGAAAAGATTCTTCCGGTAGTTGATAACTTTGAGCGAGGTCTGGCAGGACTGAGCGAGGAAGATAAGAAACAGCCTTTTGCAGAAGGAATGGCTATGGTATACAAGCAGCTTATGACAGAACTTGATAAGCTGGAGGTTAAGCCGATCGAAGCAGTTGGTCAGGAATTTGATCCCAATCTTCACAATGCAGTAATGCAGGTGGAGAGCAATGAATACGAATCAGGTATCATTGCACAGGAGTTACAAAAAGGTTATACCTACCGTGATACAGTCGTAAGACACAGCATGGTAGCAGTAGTTCAATAAATATTGTAATAGAAATCATAGTGATATAGTAATATAGGAGGAAATGCGTTATGAGTAAAATTATTGGTATTGACTTAGGTACAACAAACAGTTGTGTAGCCGTTATGGAAGGTGGTAAGCCAACCGTTATCGCTAATACAGAAGGTGCAAGAACAACTCCATCCGTAGTTGCTTTTACAAAAACAGGTGAAAGATTAGTAGGTGAGCCTGCAAAACGTCAGGCAGTTACAAACGCTGAGAAGACAATTTCTTCTATCAAGCGTGATATGGGTACAGACAATGGCAGAACAATCGATGGCAAGAAGTATTCTCCACAGCAGATTTCTGCTATGATCCTTCAGAAATTAAAGGCAGACGCAGAAAGCTATCTGGGTGAGAAAGTAACAGAAGCAGTTATCACAGTTCCTGCTTACTTCAATGATGCTCAGCGTCAGGCTACCAAGGATGCTGGTAAGATCGCAGGTCTTGATGTAAAACGTATCATCAACGAGCCTACAGCAGCAGCTCTTGCATATGGTCTTGATAATGAGAAGGAACAGAAGATTCTTGTATACGACTTAGGTGGTGGTACATTCGATGTATCTATCATTGAAATCGGTGATGGTGTCATCGAAGTATTAGCTACAAACGGTGATACACACCTTGGTGGTGATGACTTCGATAACAAGGTCATTCAGTGGATGATCGATGAGTTTAAGAAACAGGAGGGCATTGACTTATCAGGTGATAAGATGGCAATGCAGAGATTAAAGGAAGCTGCTGAGAAGGCTAAGAAAGAGCTTTCAAGTGCAACTACAACAAATATCAACCTTCCTTTCATCACAGCTACAGCAGAAGGTCCTAAGCATTTTGATATGAACCTTACAAGAGCTAAGTTTGATGAATTAACACGTGATCTGGTAGAAAGAACAGCTGTTCCTGTTCAGAATGCATTAAAGGATGCAGGTATGACAGCAAGCGAGCTTGGTCAGGTATTATTAGTTGGTGGTTCTACACGTATTCCTGCAGTACAGGATAAGGTAAGACAGTTAACAGGCAAAGAGCCTAGTAAGTCTTTGAACCCTGATGAATGTGTAGCAATCGGTGCTTCTATTCAGGGTGGTAAGCTTGCAGGTGATGCAGGTGCCGGCGAAATCCTTCTGCTTGATGTTACTCCTCTGTCACTGTCTATCGAGACAATGGGTGGTGTAGCTACCAGATTGATCGAAAGAAATACAACAATTCCTACAAAGAAGAGCCAGATCTTCTCTACAGCAGCAGATAACCAGACAGCCGTTGATATCAACGTTGTACAGGGTGAAAGACAGTTTGCGAGAGATAACAAGTCTCTTGGACAGTTCAGACTGGATGGTATCCCTCCGGCAAGACGTGGTGTACCTCAGATCGAAGTTACATTTGATATCGATGCAAATGGTATCGTAAATGTATCTGCCAAGGATCTTGGTACAGGTAAGGAACAGCATATCACAATTACTGCTGGTTCTAACATGTCTGATGAAGATATCGATAAGGCAGTTAAGGAAGCTGCAGAGTATGAAGCACAGGATAAGAAGAGAAAGGAAGCAATCGATGCAAGAAACGATGCTGAATCCTTCGTATTCCAGACAGAGAAGGCATTAGAAGAAGTTGGCGATAAGATCGATGCTAATGAGAAGGCTTCTCTTGAGACAGATTTAAATGATCTGAAGTCATTACTTGAGAGCACAAAGGATGCTGAAATGACAGAGGATCAGGTATCTGAATTAAAGAGCAAACAGGAAGCTCTGATGTCCAAGGCACAGAACCTTTTTACAAAGATGTATGAGAACATGCAGGGTGCTGCAGGTGCAGCAGGTCCTGACATGAGTGGCGCACAGCAGCAGACAACTCAGGATGCAGGAAATGCTGATGATGTAGTTGACGGAGACTACAAAGAAGTATAAGATATATAGGTGTTGTGCACAGGAGAAATGCCCGTAAGGGCATTTCTCCGATTCATTCAATAGATGTAGAAAGGCATGAGTATTTAACATGGCAGAGCAGAAGAGAGATTATTATGAGGTATTAGGCGTTGATAAAGGCGCAGATGATGCCACGATCAAAAAGGCATATAGACAGCTTGCCAAGAAATATCATCCTGATATGAATCCGGGTGATAAGGAAGCAGAGAAGAAGTTCAAGGAGGCTTCCGAGGCGTATGCAGTATTAAGCGACCCAGATAAGAGACGCCAGTATGACCAATTCGGACATTCTGCTTTTGAAGGAGGAGGAGCCGGAGGTGGATTCGGTGGCTTTGACTTCAGTGGAGCTGACTTCTCAGATATATTCGGTGATATTTTTGGTGATTTCTTTGGCGGCGGAAGCAGAGGCGGCGCAAGAAACAATGGCCCTATGAAGGGCGCTAATCTACGAACCAGCGTGCGCATTTCTTTTGAGCAGGCAGTATTTGGTGTAGAGAAGGAACTGGATCTGAATCTGAAAGATACCTGTAAGACCTGTAATGGCAGTGGTGCGAAGCCTGGTACTTCACCGGAAACCTGTCGTAAATGTGGAGGTCGTGGTCAGGTAGTGACGCAGCATTCTACGCCATTCGGTACGATCCGTAATTCACAGGTGTGCCCGGATTGTGGTGGTACAGGTAAAACAATCAAAGAGAAGTGTCCGGATTGTCATGGTAGTGGATATATTTCCAGTCGTAAGAAGATTCAGATATCTATTCCGGCAGGTATTGATAACGGACAGAGCGTGCGTATCAGAGATAAGGGTGAGCCAGGTATAAATGGAGGACCCAGAGGAGACTTATTAGTTGAGGTCGTAGTTGACAGACACCCAATCTTCCAGAGACAGGATATGAATATCTTCTCAACTGTTCCTGTATCTTTTGCAGTAGCAGCTCTGGGCGGTGAGATTCTTATTGATACTGTAGATGGCAAGGTTGTATATGATGTGAAGGCAGGAACACAGACAGATACCCGTATCAGATTACGTGGTAAGGGCGTTCCGTCACTTAGAAATAAGGATGTTCGTGGCGACCACTATGTAACACTGGTAGTTCAGGTTCCTGATAAGCTTTCTAACGAAGCAAAAGAATTATTGAAACAGTTCGATAAGGAAACAGGTAATTCTCTGGAGGCTGTAAAGAACATGGAAAATAATAATTCCAGTTCAAATGATGAGAAGAAGAAACGTAAGTTTTTTAAATAGACAATTCAGTAGTAAAAGTGAAGAGGTGTCACAAAGTGGCACCCTTTTTATTTACGGAAATATATTTATGCATTATAATGATACCACATAGTGCGAAACAATCCGTTGGTATTATAGTCGGTGGCTTTTGCCTCAAACATCTTATAATAATAGTTAATTGCATTTAGAAAGGAATATAATTCTATGAAGTGGAAGAAATTTATGGTGAAAACAACAACAGAGGCAGAAGATATCATTATCAGTACTCTGTATGATATTGGATTAGAAGGTGCACAGATTGAGGATAAGGTACCATTGACTCCCCTCGAAAAGGAGCAGATGTTTGTAGATATTCTCCCGGATGGACCGGAGGATGATGGAATTGCCTATCTGAGTTTCTTCGTAGAAGAGAAACATGATGGAATGATGGAGCTCCTTGGAGAGTCTGTAGATACAGATACTGTAGTTGCGCGTATGAGGGCAGAACTGGATGATCTGAAAGCTTTTCTCAATATCGGAGAAGGCTCTATTATGGTATCTGAAACAGAAGATATTGACTGGATCAATAACTGGAAGAAATATTTCCACCAGTTCTATATAGATGATCTGCTGGTTATTCCTTCCTGGGAAGAAGTGAAGCCGGAAGATAAGGATAAGAAGATCCTGCACATTGATCCTGGAACAGCTTTCGGAACAGGTATGCATGAGACAACACAGTTGTGTATCCGTCAGCTCAAGAAACATATTACACCTGAAACGGAGCTTCTGGATGTTGGAACCGGAAGTGGAATCCTGTCTATTGTGTCCTTGATGTATGGAATTCATCATGCAGTAGGTACAGACCTTGATCCATGTGCAGTGGAAGCTGTTCGTGAGAATATGGAGACAAACCATATTGCACCGGAGAAATTCGATATGATGATCGGTAATATTATTTCTGACAAGGCTGTACAGGACAAAGTAGGATATAACAAGTACGATATCGTAGTTGCCAATATCCTGGCAGATGTATTGGTACCTTTGACACCGGTAATTGTAAATCAGTTAAAGACAGGAGGAATCTATATCACATCAGGTATTATCGATAACAAAGAGCAGACAGTTGTAGATGCAGTAAAAGCAGCAGGTCTGGAAGTACTGGAAGTTACTTATCAGGGAGAATGGGTCAGCGTTACCGCCAGAAAGAATCAGGAGTAAGGAAGCTATGTATCATTTTTTTGTGGAATCGGAGCAGATACAGGACAAGGAGATCATCATAACCGGTAGTGATGTGAACCATATCAAAAATGTAATTCGCCTCAAAGTGGGTGATGAGATCAGTATCAGCAATGGAATAGATGGCAGAGATTATCGCTGTGGCATTGCCGAAATGACAGAGGATGAGGTACGCTGTGAGCTCAGGTTTATTAAGGAAGATGGGGTAGAACTTCCTGTTAGGGTGTGCCTTTTCCAGGGGTTGCCTAAGGGTGACAAGATGGAACTGATCGTACAGAAGATGGTGGAGTTAGGCGTCTATGAGATCGTTCCAGTGACAATGAAACGATGTGTGATGAAGCTGGATGAGAAAAAGGCAAAAAATAAGACCACACGTTGGCAGGGCATTGCCGAGGCAGCTTCCAAGCAGAGCAAAAGAGGTATTGTACCGCAGATCCATGATGTCATGACTTACAAAGAGGCATTATCCTATGCCAAAACCATGCAGCATCAGCTTGTTCCATATGAAATGGAGGAAAGTCTGGATGGGGCATCCGGTATGGCAGGAACGAGAGCGGCAATTGAGGCGGTACAACCGGGAGATATGGTTGCTGTCTTTATCGGACCGGAAGGTGGTTTTGCAGAGGATGAGATCAATGCCGCGATTGAACAGGGAATGAAACCGATCACTTTGGGCAGGCGGATTCTTCGCACAGAAACGGCAGGGCTTACAGTGATGGCATGGATCATGTATCACGCAGAAAGCTGATAATGGCAAATTTGTGCCTGCGGTCCAAAGTTTGCAGGTCATGGAAGGGTATGGTTATTAACATGCAAAATGGGGTATTACGTAGAATTCAGGATAATGTAGCCAGGGTCATGATAGGCAAAGAAGAAGTTACAAAGCTCCTTCTGGCTTCTCTGGCAGCGGGTGGACATGTATTGCTGGAGGATGTACCGGGAACAGGTAAGACGGTACTGGCTAAGACATTAGCAAAATCCATGGGATGCCAGTTTGACCGTGTGCAGTTTACACCGGATCTTTTGCCTACAGATGTGACAGGGTTGTCATTTTTTAACCAGGAAAAGGGCAGTTTTACTTTTAAAGAAGGTCCGGTATTTACCAATATACTGCTGGCTGATGAGATCAATCGTGCAACACCCAGAACACAGTCCAGTTTACTGGAATGTATGGCTGAGAGACAGGTTACGGTAGATGGAGTGACCAGAGTGCTTGCTGCACCGTTCTTTGTCATTGCAACACAGAATCCCATTGAAACGATAGGCTGTTTCCCATTGCCGGAGGCACAGCTTGACCGCTTCATGATGAAATTATATATGGGGAATCTGGATGCAGCACAGGAGAGACAGATGTTGGACAGATTTATTCAGGCAGAACCTCTTGCACAGATCGAGGCAGTGACAAATGCACAGGAAATAGCAGCTTTACAGGAAGATTGCTCTAATATCTATGTACATAATGATTTGCGTGATTATATGGTAAATCTGGTACAGGCTACCCGTAAAAATGACACAGGTGTCAGCCCTAGAGGAACGCTTGCCCTGCTTAGAGCTGCACAAGGCTATGCTATGGTGGAGGGGAGAGACTATGTAGTGCCGGAGGATATTAAGACCGTGGCGATTCCTGTATTGGCGCATAGACTGGTAACTGATCAGGATAATGATAGGGCTAAGTCAACGAGAATCCAGACACTTCTTAACAGTGTAGCGCTTCCCACAGAAGACTGGAGCAGGAGATAGCCTATGTTTGTTATGATGCTTGCGGCACTGCTGCTTTTGGTATGTGTCTGGAATCTGTATTATGAGAAACACTGGTATCGACAGATAGAAGTGACACTGGATTTTGACAGACCTTATGTATATGCCAAAGATCAGACAGAACTCAAAGAAGTAATTACCAACCGTAAGAAACTGCCTGTTCCGGTTCTGGAAGTAGGGTTCCATACACGGAAAGAACTCAATTTTGAAGATACAGAGAATACGAATGTCAGCGATTATATTTATAAAAGGGATATTTTTGCAGTACTTGGCAGGCAGAAGATTACACGAACGATACCGATCCGCTGCATGAAGAGAGGATATTACAGGGTAGAAGAGGCAGATATCACTGCCTTTTCCTTATTATATCGTAAAAGATATGCGAGGTCGCTGGCTACGCAGGCTGCAATCTATGTGTATCCGATGTGGGTAGATGTGTCGGAAACGATGACGGTATGTGAGCGCATGCTTGGAACGATGCAGTGTGCAAAGCATCTCTACGAAGACCCTTTCGCGTTTCGGGGAATCAGGGAGTATACGATGAATGACCCTATGAAACTGATCAACTGGAAGGCAAGTGCCAAAACGGGTGAATTAATGGTCAATACCTTTGACTCTGTTATGACACAAAAGGTCATGATCTATCTGGATGTGGAAGATAGTGGAATCCTGAAACAGGAGGAGCTGGTAGAAGAAAGTATTGCAGTTGCTGCTTCTATGGTAAGGAAACTTATAAGGCAGGGAATTGAAGTGGGATTATCTACCAATGCTGCATACAAAGAAAATCTATCTGTGCAGACCAGATTTCTCTGCAATAACAGCCGATCTCTTCTGACTGAAATAGAGCAGAGTCTGGCACTTTATCGTAAAGAAGATGGCTGTAGTGCCTATGAGCAATGTCTGGACAGGACAGGCGCAGAAGAGGCAGTACTTATCTTCATTTCCAAGAATATATCACAGGACAGGCAAAAGGCGATGGAGCACTGTCTGGGAAAGGAACAGTATGGTATCTGGCTGTGTCCTGCATATCGGGGGGACAGACCACAGGTAAATACGACAAAGAACCTTAAGTTTATCGTAAGGGAGGTAGAAAGAGGATGAGAGAAAAGCTCTTACAGGGAATCTGCTGGATACATGGCACCTTGATTCTGGCTTTGATCGTTCCACTTCTATACGCTCTTGGTTTTAGTACGGAATTGCAAAGTACAGGACTTACATATGCCAAAAGCCTGTTGATCATTTTTCCGATCATAATCAGTGCCAGTGCTGTAAGGAAACTGCGCAGCCTGTTTACCTTCGGTCTATGTGGGATCGGTATGATCTGTGGAATGGGTATTCTGATGTGGACAGCAGGGAGTATTGGCAGTCAGACACAGATTGCCAGACTTTGTGATACGGTATTTTGTATGGCAGGAACATTGCTTATAGTAGCTTTGAGATTTAAAGACAGGATGAACCACGACCGGCAGCAAAAGGAAGAGGACCCTTATTGGCAGCCTAAGGAGAGCTTTCTGGAAAGACCGGGATTTGGGGCATTATGGTATTTTGGAATCATATATGTTCTTGGGCTGGGTTTTACCTCTGTGAATGTCTGCAATGAAGCATTTTACAGTGGCATATTATACGTGTTTCTCATTTTTATCTATCGTTTTATACAGGGAACAGAGCATTATTTTGAATTGAATAAGAGAGTCAGTAAGCTTCCGGGGAAGAGAATATATGGGATCAGTGCAGGTGTACTTGGTATTTTGCTGGTCTGTCTGTTTCTGTTTATGATTCCTGCGATGCTGATGGCATCACACAGACCTTATACGGATATCAGGAACTGGTTCGTGAGGGATGAGACTGTAATGGAGGACTGGGAGCTTGATTATCAGGGTATACAGACAGATAGCGGCAGCGGTGATATAGACTGGCTATTGGGTGAACAGGAAGAAGCACCCCGGATGCCAGCCTGGGTAAATGCTGTTTTTGAAGGAATTGCGGCTTTGGTACTGCTTGGCGTGATGCTTGTGGTATGCCGGCAGATCCGGGATATTTTCTGTAAATTCCGCAGAAATTTTGATGAGAATGGAGACAGGATCGAAGAATTGAAAGAAACAGAAGAATCGCAGTATTTTATCTCTGGTGAAAATACACCACCGCTCGATCCACAGGAGGCTCAAATACGCAGACGGTATAAAAAAGAGATCAGAAAGCGCAGAAAAGAGATGCCGGGCAGATATGAATCTCCCACAGAACTGGAAAGTAATGCCGGATTGCAGGATGCACAATTACATACTCTGTATGAGGCTGCAAGATATGCAAAGAAGGTCGATAAACATAAAATCTGATTGCCCTTTGGCTTATTTTCGGGTATTATATAATCAGGAGGCGTCTACATAAAGGCGTACATCCGCGGGGGACGGATGGGTAAGAAGGAAGGTATATCATGAATCGTAAGAAGAAAGTAGGCGGAACGGAGATCGCTTTCAGACCGCAGACTATTATTGAGGCCAGATATGATCTGGATCGCAGACAGAATGACATTATTGACATTTTGCTTGGAATTGTCGGAGAGGGCAATGATACAGAGGAAAACACACGTTACGAGATCAATATCTCGGATGTGAAGCATTTATATAATTTACAGGATGAATCCAATGCATATGCTTACCTGCAAAAGGCAGTAAAGAAGTTTGAAGGACTGGGCTTTCGGCTGAAGGAAGATGAAGGGACGGATGTATTCTATCCATGGTTCAGTAAGATCAAGTATCAGAAGAAACGTGGAGATGAAGGCAGAAGCAAGATCGTGCTGGATCTTCACCCGGAGGTAAAGCAGATGATCATGTCTGCCAAACAGGGTGCTTATTACAGGATCGAATATCCTCTGAATCTGACGAAGAAATATTCCAAGAGATTGTATTATTTATTAAAGGACAGAGAGAACTTTAACGGTGGTACTTTTGTGATTTCTTTTCAGGAGCTTCGCAAGATGATGAAGGTACCGGATTCTTATGCAAATGGCAATGTAAAGAGGGAGATTCTGGACAAGCCCTATGAAGAAATCAATGGTAATACAGATATTGCCTTTGAATATCAGCTTATTTATGAGAAACTGCCCAGTGGACAGCAGAGCATTGGTGCGGTGCAGTTCAAGGTACAGAAGTTGAAACCAAACAAGACGGTCGTGGAGTATGAGACGATCGAGAAGAATGGTGAGACAGTAACAGCTACAGAAGAAGAGCAGGAGATCATAGATGTATTTAGCTGTTCTGTAAAAGAAGCCAGGGATATATTAAAGACTGCAAAGGCGAATAACCGTACCCGTGAACAGTTATTTGAGATATTGACTTATACACTTCGCAAGCAGGTAGATAATAAAGTAGGTTATGTGCTTACAATACTCAAGAACGGATATAATGAGCCGACAAGATTATCAGGTAAAGAGAGTAACAGTTGGAATAATAAGGATTTGGATACAGCATATTCCCAGATGGATTTTGCACAGTTTGAGCAACAGATCCTTTCCAATTAGTTTCGTATGAAAAACACATGAATAGATTAGAACTGACAAATATAAAAAGTGCATATGGACGACATCAGGTATTAACAGATGTGAATCTGACAGTGCAAAAAGGGCAGATCATAGGAATTGTTGGAGCCAATGGCTGCGGCAAATCAACACTTTTACAGATATTGGCGGGCTTGAGACTGCCTGATGAAGGTAATATATATTTGGATGGAAAACAGGTAAAAGGCAGCGCTGGGCGAAGCCTTTTACTGCGTTATACGGGTTATGTGCCACAGGAGAGTAATCTGATACCTGAAATAAGTGTTGGGGATAATCTTTTCCTATGGTATCGGAATAAATGTAAAATGAAACAGGATCTGGAAAACGGATTCCTGCATATTATGGGAATTGATAAAATGTATGGAATAAAGGCAGAACATTTGTCAGGTGGCATGAAAAAAAGAGTCAGTATAGGATGTGCACTGGCGGATAGCCCGGTCATACTTTTGTTAGATGAACCCAATGCTGCACTGGATCTTCCGGGAAAGGAGCAGTTAAGGGAATATTTTCTGCAATATCAAAGAATGGGAGGAACGGTGATACTGGCAACACATGATGAGAGTGATCTGGAGATCTGCGATAAGGTGTATGTGCTCAGACAGGGGTGCATATCAGAGATAGACAGAACACTCAGGGGTAAAGAATTAGTTGAGAAACTGTAGGAAAAATGTTTGTTTACCCCATATAGAATAGATAATTGTGAAACACAATATTATGAATACAGAATTGTACAGATTTAACAAATGCATAAACAGACACTGTGCAGCCGTCGGTACTTAGGTGGTCAAATAGCGTAGCTATTTTAGCACCTTATGTACCGCTACGAGCTGCAGTGTAGCGGGAGCGGGTCTGTGTTGCATTGTTAAAACTGCACAATTCGTGACATTCTTTATCCTCGTTTCGCAATTACCTACCTATATAGAAAGGTAATAGGAGAATTATAATGGATAATGAGAAACAGATGGAACAGTCCATTACACAGGAATTTGGGGAAGTAACAGAGCCGGCACCAGAACAGCGGCCTGGGCATGGCAGGCGTACTGCACTGATCATAACAGGCATTGTAGCAGCCGTGGTCATGATAGGAATCGGTGTAGCAGCTATTATACTGAATCAACCCAGAGTGCGGCTTGCGCGAGGCGTTTAACAGATGATAAAAGAACTTGCTG
>CAYRAW010000025.1:0-19332 GCA_964422225.1 uncultured Roseburia sp. | reverse complement strand
TCATACTCATCACGCAGCAGATCATAAACCTCTATTCCGGCAAGTCCTACCGCCAGTGTATTTACGGAAAGCTTTGTCACATCAAAATCATATACGGAATCACCATTTACCAGTTCACGAGAATATGCATAATAATCACCGATCTGATTGATTTCCTTACGGGCATATTCTACCATCTCTGTTACTTTGTCAAAAATCTCCTGTCCATGCAGTGCCAGATTCCTTCTGGAAATATCCAGGCTGGACATCAACAGGTAGGAACCACTGGTCGTCTGTGTCAGATTGATGACCTGTCGCACATAATCCTCATTGATATCCGATCCCATTAACAGGAAGGAGGACTGAGTCAGGGAACCACCTGACTTATGCATGCTGACTGCTGCCATGTCTGCTCCTGCCTCCATAGCCGTCATTGGCAAATTCTTATCAAAGTAAAAATGTGTTCCATGGGCTTCGTCTACCAGTACTTTCATGCCATGCGCATGAGCAAGCTGTGTAATGCCTTTTAAATTAGAGCATATACCATAATAAGTCGGATTGTTGACCAATACAGCCTTCGCATCCGGATTTTCTTCGATTGCCTTTTGCAGATCAGATATTTTCATTCCAAGAGCAATTCCCAGCTCATGGTTCATATCCGGATTCACGTATACCGGAATCGCACCGCACAAAATCATAATATTGATGACACTTCTATGTACATTTCTAGGCAGAATAATCTTCTCGCCACGCTTGCAGACAGACAAAACCATACTCTGTACCGCGGATGTAGTTCCTCCCACCATGAAAAAGGCATGGGCTGCGCCAAAGGCATCTGCTGCCAGCTCCTCTGCTTCTTTGATCACAGAGATGGGATGGCACAGATTATCCAGCATCTTCATGGAATTGACATCCACGCTCAGGCATTTCTCACCTAAGAATTCCGTAAGATCCGGGTTGCCTTTTCCCCTCTTATGCCCTGGTACATCAAAAGGCACCAGTCTTTGTGTTTTCATTCTCTCTAATGCTTCTAATACAGGAGCCTTACTCTGATCTAATTTCATTTTCAAATTATCTCCATTCGTTAAAAGATATTGGTACCACTGAATATTTCTATCATTTCCTGTCTCAGATTGTTTCTGATCTGTAATCTCGTCCTGGGCGGTATCTCATAAATATCAGAATTGAACAGATAATTCTGCAGATCCAGCTCCTTGATCAGCATCTTGGTATGGAACATATTTGCCTGATACACATTAATATCGACCGCATCGTATCGATCCAGGGTATTCCTGTCAATGTAGTCCTGAATGGATGTCATACGATGATCCATGAATATCTTCTTACCTTCTACATTTCTGGTAAAACCACGCACCCTGTAATCCATTGTAATAATGTCGGAGTCAAAGCTGCCGATGAGGAAGTCCAATGTACTAAGCGGTGTGATTTCACCACAGGTCGCTACATCAATGTCTACACGAAAAGTCGCAATATTTGTTTCCGGGTGATATTCCGGATAAGTGTGCACTGTAATATGGCTTTTATCCAGATGTGCCACGATCTCATCATTATGATTGGATAGATGCAGGGTATCTTCAAAAGCCATTGCTGCACTGGCTGCGCTGTCACAGCCCGTTGGTATCATATTATCCTCTGCTATGAGAAAGGTCACGCTTGCCCCCTGAGGCTCATAATCCTGCTTGGATACATTGAGCACATGGGCTCCTATCATTTCTGTTACATGGAACAGGATCTTGGTAAGACGCTCTGAATTATACTGCTCATCAATGTAAGCAATATAATCCTTCTGCTCTCTTGCACTTTTCGCATAACAGACATCGTAGATGTTAAAGCTCAGAGATTTGGTTAAATTATTAAATCCATATAATTTCAATTTGCCTTCCATGAATCTTACCCCTCCTCATATATGTTTTATACTTTTCAAAGTCTCATTTAAAAATAAGACAAGTGAGTACCGCACCGATACTCACTTGTCAATCTTTTCACATATTATATACAGTATGCACTGGAAAAATCCTATGCGCCTTATGATACAGTGATTAGAGTCTATATAGCAAAATTCGTTTACTTTTACTACTCTTATTGATTTTCACAAGTGGGTCGTGCGTATAGCACATGGTTTATAGTAACCAACTTATAAAATACACGCAGCTAATCAGATTTAGCTGCAAATACGGACGTAAGTCCAATCAATAAGGCTCCAATCGCCTTAATATTTGTTGTTATGTTAAATATTCTCAACGAATTATATTATAGGGTATTGCATACTAGAATGCAATCATTTTTTTTAATTCCTGCAAAATTGAGGAATTGCCATATCCATTATATTTATAACCTCTATCAGGAAATATTTTTCAGTTTAAACTGCCCAACTAAATTCTCTAACAATTCAGCCTGTCCATTTAATTCCTGACTGAGTGCAGAACTTTCCTGTGAAGTAGCCGCATTGGATTCCCCAACAGAAGAAATATTCTCAATATCTGCATTTAGCTGTTTTACAGATTCAGCCTGTATTTCTGATGCTTTTGCAATCATATTGACCTTATTATTAATATCTTTCACTTTATCAACCATTTGATCAAGTTCTTCTGCTGTACCATCTGCTATTTTTATGCCCTCATTTACTGCATCTAATGCCGCCTGTATTAGCTGTGTTGTATTTTTAGCAGCTTCTACTGTCTGTCCTGCAAGCGAACTTACCTCATTTGCAACTACTGCAAACCCTTTTCCGGCTTCCCCTGCCCTCGCAGCTTCTATAGAAGCATTTAAGGAAAGTAAATTTGTCTGATCCGCTATACTGTTAATGGTATCTATGATTTTACCGATTTGCTGTGATGCTGAACTAATTGTACTCATTGCATGTACCACATCCTGCATTCGGCTGTTTCCCTCAATAATACCCACAGAAACGTCATCTACCTCATGACTGATTGCTACTGCCTTCTGCGCATTCTCTTCTATCTGTTTCGTTATATTCTGGACGGCTGATGATAAATTTTCTACTATATTGGCCTGATCTGTACAACTTTCCGCAAGTGCCTGTCCTGCTGCCGCAATCTGATCTGCTCCTCCAGATACCTGTTCTGATGCATTGGCAATCTCTACCATACTTTTTGATATTTGTTCCGAAAAAGTTACTACCGCTTGTTCTATATTAATGAAGTCACCGATAAACTCCTTTTGAAAATCAATGTCAAAATTTCCTTCTGCCATTGTAGACATTACATCTCTGATTTCATCAATATAAGATGCTATAATAGAAATTGCCTCTTTTAATAAATTGGCTACTATTCCAATTTCATTATCATGGTCATAATCTATATCCACATGGACATTTCCTTTTACAATTTCTTCTGAAGCATTTTTCAATATTGTTAGATCTGTTGAAATCTGATTTACAAGTCTGGATGATTTTTTCTTTGTAACAATAGTAGAAAAAATGTAAACTACAATTGCAATGATAACTGCCAATATCGTAATCTGCATAATCATATTATATTTTTCCTCTATTGCTGTGTTGGCTTTTTCTCCTGCTGAATCAAGTTCATTGGCAAGTTCTTCTGAAACATCATTGTAGCTTGTATTGTAGAATTCCAATGCCTGCTGTATCTGTCCATTTTCCACATATTCCAATAATTGATTGGATGCATTTTCAAAACCCTTCCAAGCTTCTGAAAGATTCTTCTTTAGCTCATCATTTTTTAAATTATTTGTCACAGTATCTATATATGTTTCTATTTTAACAAATCTCTCCGAAAGATCATCAGCCTGTTCCTGAGTGACATCTGCATCGTCAGATATCATGGCAAATAACAATCGTTTATTTATTGTCTGCACATCTTTTCTAATTTCCATCTGATGTGTTTCTGTCACATATTGGACTTTGTAAAAATCTGAAACGCTGAATGCTATCACAATTAAAAATACAATCATGATCACGGAATTGATTCCCAGTACTCCATTGTTGAATATATACATTGATTTTAATGCATCTGATATCTTTAAACTTTTGTTTTTCATCTCTCTACCCTCTCATTTTGCTTCTGTTATCATATAAAAAATATCTTTCTGTATCATTATACCGATTCCTCTATGTAATCATATTTTCCTCTTCTCCTTTGTTTTCGTCATTAATCATTATTTCCTATCTATTTTATTATTTTTATTAACTTTTCTCTTATTTCTTTTTGTTTTGCATTATATGTCTGATATTCGGTATAATTGTACATCATTTTATGTGTGCTGTCAAGGTAAGCAAAATATATGAAATAATTCATTAGGAAAGTATCAGATTCGGAGCAGACAAAAAGTGGTCGTTTAACGGGAGACCCTATGCAGTTTTGACATCCGAACCAAATTTGAGTCCATAATAGTAAAATCTCCTTTGAAATGTAATGAAAACAATAGCTGCATTTCAAAAAGAGGTGGTGGATGAGTAAAAAAAGATATGTAGTTGTTGAGTTTAAAAATCCATGATAACCTAAGCATAGCAGTTCGTGCGTATCTCAAATTGATTTTGATACATCTTCACACTTTGTTCCAACATTGCTTTTTGAAATTGATTCTTATATGCATCTAAAATAACAAAAACCGGGGAAGCATAAACTTCTCCGGTTTTCTATCCGTTTGAGCACTATAAAAATAAATTTCCTGATTAGTTAGCCTTTGCAGCCTTAGCAGCTTTTAACTGCTCTGTCAGCATAGGAACGATCTTGTTTAAGTCGCCTACGATACCGTAATCAGCTACATCGAAGATAGGAGCTGTCTCATCCTTGTTGATTGCAATGATGATATCAGATTCTTCCATACCTGCTAAATGCTGAATAGCACCGGAGATACCGATTGCAAAGTATACGTTAGGACGTACAGTCTTACCTGTCTGACCTACCTGCAGATCTTTGCTCTTCCAGCCAGCATCTACAACTGCACGAGAGCAGCTTACTGTACCGCCGATAGCTTCTGCAAGGTCATCAAGAAGCTTGAAGTTCTCAGCACTTCCTACTCCACGACCACCAGATACAAGGATCTTAGCATCCATGATATCTACTGTCTCAGATAAGTTCTTAACTACCTTAAGGATCTCTACATACTTGTTATCAGGTGCGAATCCAGGATTGAACTCTTCGATAACAGCCTTTGCACCATCGTTCTTAGGAAGCTTCTGCATAACGCCAGGACGTACAGTAGCCATCTGAGGACGGAACTCAGGGCAAGCGATTGTAGCGATTGTGTTACCACCGAAAGCAGGACGAGTCATCAGTAACTGATTGTGCTTCTGCTCTCTTCCAGGAATCGGATTGATAGGGAAATCACCAATTTCAAGGGATGTACAGTCTGCTGTCAGACCTGTATGGATTCTAGCAGATACACGAGGACCAAGGTCACGACCGATTGCTGTAGCACCTACTAATAAAATTTCAGGTTTATATTTTTTAACAACAGATGCTAATGCATGTGCATAAGGCTCTGTTCTGTATTCCTTTAATTCAGGATCATCTACCAGGATAACTCTGTCTGCACCATATGCAGCAAGTTCATCCGCAAGATCCTTAACGCCACTACCTACTAATACTGCTGTTACTTCTGTTGATAATTTTTCAGCCAGTCTTTTGCCTTCGCCGATCAACTCAAGTGCGATACCGCTTACCTTGTTATCTACCTGCTGAGCAAAGACAAACACGCCTTTATATTCTTCTAAATTCATGTTGAACCTCCATATTTTCTTCTTCACAATAATGCAGAACCTATTCGCAAAACCGCAGCTATGCTGCTCAATTTTTGCTCATATGTTCACTTCGCCATATAAATCATGTCAAATATATGTATGAATGCAAGCATTCATCCTATATCCTGCCATGATTTGCATGGCTCTGCATTATTCCTAAATCACATGCTTCTCTTTTAACTTGTCCATGATATAAGTTACAGATTCGGAAGGATCTAAAGTAACCTTCTCGCCCTGTCCTTTTCTTACCTTATCAGATGCTCTGGCGATCTGTGTAGGTGAACCCTTCAGACCAAGGTTAGAATCTTCAACATCCTTTAAGTCTGCTCTGCCCCATACAGTGATGTCAGCCTTGAATGCATCGAAAATTCCGCCTGGTGTCATATAACGAGACTCGTTTAATTCAGCAAGTGCTGTAACTAAGCAAGGCATTTTAGCTTTTAATACATGATATCTATCATCGTACTGACGCTCAACGATTACGCTGTCGCCTTCTACTTCGATCTTCTGTGCATAGGAAATTACAGGGATTCCAAGATGCTCGGAAATCTGAGGACCAACCTGTGCTGTATCACCATCGATAGCCTGACGGCCTGTGATGATCAGATCATAGTCAAGGTTGCGGATAGCGCCTGCAAGTGTCTGGGAAGTAGCCCATGTGTCTGCACCACCAAGTACTCTGTCTGTTACAAGGATTCCCTTGTCAGCACCCATAGCAAGTGCTTCACGAAGTACTTCTTCTGCCTTAGGAAGACCCATTGTGATAACGGTAACTTCTGCACCGTACTGATCCTTTAATCTTAATGCTGCTTCAAGACCTGCTTTGTCATCAGGATTCATGATTGTAAGCATAGCTGCTCTATCAAGTGTACCATCAGGATTGAACTTAACGCCACCCTTTGTATCAGGTACCTGTTTAACACATACTACAATTTTCATTGTTATTCTCCTTATCAAACTTAATTTAGGGTTAGTTACATTATACCAAAGGCGTGCACTCGAAAATCTACGATTTTCTCGTTCGCGCGTTGCGTTGCAACGTGCTCTACGCCATTACAAGCAACTTTTTTCTGCAAGCAGAAAACTGTTGCTTTCATGTCTAGCACGTCTTACTTTAACAGATTTGCGGAAATGACCATTCTCTGAACTTCGCTGGTTCCTTCATAGATCTCTGTGATCTTAGCATCTCTCATCATACGCTCTACTTCGTATTCTCTTGTATAACCATAACCACCATGTAACTGTACAGCCTTAGTTGTTACTTCCATAGCCATCTCTGCTGCGTATAACTTAGCCATAGCTGCTTCTACGTTGTAAGATGTCTTATGATCCTTTGTATACTGGTCCTTTGTACAAGCTGCCTTGTATACCATGAACTGAGCTGCCTGAGCCTTTGTAGCCATATCAGCAAGCTGGAACTGTGTATTCTGGAACTGTCCGATAGCACGTCCAAACTGTTTTCTTTCTTTTACATATGCGATTGTTCTCTCTAATGCACCTTCGCCAAGACCAAGTGCCTGAGCAGCGATACCGATACGTCCACCATCCAGTGTATGCATTGCGATACCAAATCCCTTGCCCTGAGCACCTAACATGTTTTCCTTAGGAATACGGCAATCTGTGAAGATCAGTTCATATGTGGATGAACCACGGATACCCATCTTCTTCTCCTTTGTACCAAAGCTGAATCCAGGTGTACCCTTCTCAACGATGAATGCTGAGATTTCCTTTGTCATTCTGCCGCGCTTCTCAATCATACCTGTGATAGCAAAGATAACATATACATCAGCTTCTTTACCGTTAGTGATGAAGATCTTGGAACCGTTAAGTACCCATTCGTCACCATCTAATACAGCCTTTGTCTGCTGTCCCTGAGCGTCTGTACCAGCGCCTGGCTCAGTTAAACCAAAAGCACCGATCTTCTTGCCGCTTGCAAGGTCTGGTAAATACTTCTTCTTCTGATCTTCTGTACCGAATGTAAGAATAGGATCACAGCACAGAGATGTATGTGCAGATACGATAACTGCTGTAGTACCGCATACCTTAGCTAATTCTTCTACGCACATAGCATATGTTAAAATATCGCAGCCCTGTCCACCGTATTCCTTTGGTACAGGAATACCCATGAAGCCTGCTTTTGCCATTTTCTCTACAGTCTCTCTAGGGAAAACTTCTGTTTCATCCACTTCAATTGCAAGAGGTTTAACCTCTTTTTCAGCGAACTCTCTAAACAGAGCTCTCGCCATCTCATGCTCTTTACTTAATGTAAAATCCATGTTAAAAATCCTCCATTATCTATAATCTTATAAATCCGACCAAGGGAGCTGTCCTACCAGCTCCCCTCGCCGGTCTTATATTAACTCTTATTTACTGTAATCGTAGAAGCCAACGCCTGTCTTCTTACCAAGCTTACCTGCACGAACCATCTTTCTAAGAAGTGGTGAAGGAGCATACTTGGAATCGCCTGTTTCAGCATAGATTACTTCCATGATAGCAAGCACGATGTCAAGTCCGATGTAATCGCCAAGTGCTAAAGGTCCCATAGGATGATTTGCACCAAGCTGCATAGCTACATCGATATCTTTAACGCTTGCAACACCTGCTGCATATACGTTAATCGCTTCGTTGATCATAGGAATCAGTATTCTGTTTACTACGAAACCAGCTGCCTCGTTAACCTCTACAGGTGTCTTGCCGATCTCTGTAGCGATTGCCTTGATCTTATCAACTAATTCCTTAGGTGTGTTAGCACCTGCGATAACTTCTACTAACTTCATTCTGTCAGCAGGGTTAAAGAAATGCATACCTACTAAAGGACGGTCAAGACCTGCACCCATCTCTGTGATAGACAGAGAAGATGTATTTGTAGCAAAGATACAATCAGGTTTTACAATATCCTGTAATTCCTTGAATGTTGTCTTCTTGATTTCCATTTTCTCAGGAGCAACTTCGATTACCATATCACAATCTGTACAGATATCCTTTAAACCAGTTGTGATCTTGGCAGCGATTGCGTCTGCCTTTTCCTGTGTGATCTTTTCCTTGCCTACGAGGAAGTTAAGATTCTTTAAGATCTTAGCCTTACCGCCATCAGCAAATTCCTGCTTAATATCACATAAGCATACTTCATAGCCATCGGTCATTGCAAAAGCCTGTGCAATACCGGAGCCCATTGTACCAGCACCAATAATACCTACTTTCATTGAAAGTTCCTCCTTGTATTATAAATCATATATTTTAATTTAGTTGATTAGCAGTTCTTAAATGGCTCTTTTACTTTTTCCTTATTCTTGTCAAGGAAGAAAGCCATACCATACTTCTGATCTTCTGTCTCGAAGCAGTTACCAAAGAGCTTCTCTTCGATCACGATTGCTTCATCCATATCTGCATCTAAGCCTTCATTAATAGCCTTCTTGCAGTTACGAACAGCGATAGGAGCATTCTTTGCGATAGTAGCTGCCATCTTCTCTGCTGCAGGCATTAACTCTTCTGCAGGATATACAGCGTTTACAAGACCGATTCTGTATGCTTCATCTGCCTTGATATTTCTGGCTGTGTAGATCATCTGCTTAGCCATACCAGCACCTACGAGACGGGCAAGTCTCTGTGTTCCACCAAATCCAGGTGTAATGCCAAGACCTACTTCAGGCTGACCAAATACTGCATTCTCAGAACAGATTCTGATGTCACAGCTCATGGAAATCTCACATCCGCCACCAAGTGCAAAGCCGTTAACTGCTGCGATAACAGGAATAGGGAATGTTTCCAGTTTGCGGAATACATCGTTACCCTTCTTACCGAAAGCTTCGCCTTCAGCCTTGGTTAATGTACTCATTTCTCCAATATCTGCGCCTGCAACGAATGACTTAGCGCCTGCTCCTGTGAGGATAAGGCATCTTACTTCGTCAAGGTTTACAGCATCCAGAGTTGCATTTAATTCATCAAGTACCTGAGAATTTAATGCATTTAAAGCCTTTTCACGGCTGATGGTGATCTTACCAACTGCGCCGTTCTGCTCATATACTATATATTCCATGTTCGAATCTCCTTAATATTAGTCTCTCTCAACGATTGTAGAGCAGCCCATACCGCCACCGATACAAAGTGTTGCAAGACCCTTCTTAGCATCTCTTTTCTGCATCTCATGAAGCAGTGTAACAAGGATACGGCATCCGGAAGCTCCAACAGGGTGTCCAAGTGCGATAGCGCCACCGTTTACATTCAGTACATCATTGGAGAACTTCAGATCAGCCTGTACTGCTAATGACTGTGCTGCAAATGCTTCGTTAGCTTCGATCAGGTCGAAATCATTGATATCCATACCAGTCTTAGCAAGAACCTTCTTTGTAGAAGCTACAGGACCAACACCCATGATAGAAGGATCTACGCCGCCAAGAGCACCAGCTACCCATGTAGCCATAGGCTTAACACCTAATTCCTTAGCTTTCTCTTCGCTCATAACAACGATTGCTGCTGCACCATCATTGATACCTGATGAGTTAGCTGCTGTTACGATTCCGTCTGGTTTGAAAGCAGGACGTAACTTGGCGATGCTTTCCTTTGTTGTACCAGGACGAGGACCTTCATCTGTGTCTACAATGATTGTTTCTTTCTTCTTCTTAACTTCTACAGGAACGATTTCATCCTTGAACTTGCCTTCAGCCATAGCCTTCTCGCACTTCTGCTGTGACCATGCTGCAAACTCGTCAAGCTGTTCTCTTGTAAGACCATACTTCTCTGCTACGTTCTCTGCTGTAATACCCATATGATAGTTATTGAATGCATCCCATAATGCATCATTTACCATGGTATCTACTAATGTAGCATTGTTCATTCTATATCCATAACGTCCCTGCATAGCAGCGTAAGGAGCCATAGACATGTTCTCCATACCACCTGCAACAACGATATCAGCATCGCCTGCCTTGATCATCTGTGCAGCCATGTTTACACAGTTCAGACCAGAACCACATACAACGTTTACTGTAACTGCCGGTGTTTCGATAGGAAGTCCAGCCTTTAAAGCTGCCTGACGTGCTACGTTCTGTCCTAAGCCAGCCTGGATAACACATCCCATATATACATGATCAACCTGCTCAGGAGCTACGCCTGCTCTCTTAAGAGCTTCCTTAATTACAATAGAACCAAGTACTGGTGCCGGAGTTGTGCTTAATGCACCGCCCATAGTACCGATTGCTGTACGACATGCGCCTGCTAATACGATTTTCTTTGACATTACCAATTCCTCCATTTGTTTTAAAAGAGTTTCTGCCCACGGCTGCCGTGGACATACGTTTTACGCTTGATTGTTATTTTTATCACAATCATTGTCATTATTTTATCACATTGTTAAAAAAAAAGCAATCTATTTATACCGGATATTCGATATTTTGTTAATAAATTTTTATCAGCTTTTTTGTTGATTATTCAGAGGAATCCTGTGTTCCATCCTTTATGCTCTTTTCATAGGATTCTACTGCCGGATCACGCATTCCATACTGTCTCCTCCATTCCTTTGTCGCATCATCACGCACGACTTTGCTTCGATGTGCGTGCAAAAACTGTGCAAGCTGATAGAAATCTATCCATATTTCATTATCACACTCTTTCTGGGATTCATCAAAAATAAGCTGCAGTCCTACATGTAAATGGACCGTCTCAATATTATTTACATTCTCTGTATCACTGTAGCCGGTGTGCCCCATATAACCGATCACATCTCCGGCAGTTACAATATCCCCTATTTCCAGCCCTTCTGCATAAGGTCTGTTCTGTCTTAAATGCGCATAATAGTAATATCTTTTCTTATCAAAACTTCGGATACCGATACGCCAGCCTCCATATCGATTCCACCCGAGAGCTTCCACATAGCCTGATTCGGTTGCTATGATCGGAGTTCCCACAAGTCCCATCATGTCATGTCCCAGATGAGGTCTGCGATACCCGAAGCTTCTTGATGCACCAAAATCATCATAATCCTGATAGTCAAATCCTTCTGCTATGGGAGAATAGGCTTTCAGTCCGTATTGGCGTTCCCATGCCGTCTGACCATCAGACTTTTCTCCTTCTATTTCATACTCCCCTACCATTCCTCCCAACACCGCATTATATGCCTGATAATAGTATGAAAAATGTTTGTATTTCTGTGTCAGTTCCTCATAACTTGTTGTCTGATCCGTTAAAGCCTGTGCCACTTCTTCTATATACTTCAATGATTTATCATTGAACTCCCCACCGCCTTTTACCGCAGCATAGGCAAGCAACGTGATCCAGTTAAGGTGTACTTCATCGCGGTAGCTTTCTATATCCAGCATACATGCTTTTCTCAACGCCTGTGTGCTGGCATTGAATTCAACCCACTTAATGTAATCCCCATCTGCGGCAACTGCTGCTTCATTTTGTCTGATCTGGTATAAAACTGCTCCAATGCATATTACAAATGCCACGATACCGATTAGTTCAAGTCTTTTTTTCACATGTTACCTCATATTTTTACACCATTATTGCAATATATGAAATAACATTCCCCAATATGTAAAACAGGTACCGGATTGCTCCGATACCTGCTGCTATTATCTTTCATTCAATTGTTATTAGTTTTCAGGTTCGATCAATCCATATGTATTGCCTTTACGCTTATACACTACATTGACCTCATCTGTCTCAGCATTGCAGAATACAAAGAAATCATGTCCTAACAATTCCATCTGAATGCACGCATCCTCTGCATACATAGGTTTAATATCAAATTTCTTTGTACGAACGATTTTGATCTCATCCTCGTCTTCTTCTATTTCCTTATCCAGAAAATCGGTTCTTAAACTTGCTGCGCCTGCCTGCTGCTCTGCTCTGAATTTATTCTTGTACTTCTTTAACTGTCTCTCTATCACTTCTGCGGCAAGGTCTATAGATACATACATATCGTTGCTGACCTGCTCGGAACGAATGATATTTCCCTTAATAGGAATCGTGACCTCGATCTTCTGTCTTTCCTTCTCAACACTAAGTGTTGCGTGTACCTCCGTTTCTGGTGTGAAGTATTTCTCCAGCTTACCAATCTTGTCCTCTACTGCTGCCTTTAAGCCAGCCGTTACATCGATGTTCTTTCCGCTGATAATAAATTTCATGATGCCACATCCCTTCGTACTTATTCTCATAAGCTGTTTTAACAACTTATGATATATGGAGCATTTTACAGAATACAATAGATTGTATCTCTAACCATCTCCTATATTGTATATTGATTATAACATATCCTGTATTTTTTTCAATGATTTTTGTGCTATTTTCCAAATTTAATAGTAAAGAAATAAAATTTTTATACATTTTTCGACATTAAAAAAGTCAATGCTTTTTTCCTTTTTTTTTACAAAAAATTAAATTTTATGACTCATGCACAAAACGTCCGTTTGTGAATTAATCGTAAAAATCCACCCCTTTTTCATATTTTTTATGTGGATAATGTGGATAACTTGGTGCATAAGTCTATTTTTCAATGTTTCCGACTTTTTTTCATGTGGATATTTTGTGAACGTATAAAAAAATGACTGTTGTGTCAGAAATACAATTTCCATTAATTTTGTGCATTCTGCCAAGAGTAATTTTCATTACTCCAGATATACCTGAATATGTCACATAAAAAGCGGTATCTCATGATACCGCTTCTCTAAGTTATGTTTCATATGTTTAGAAAATTCTTCTTACTGCAAGAATGCTTCTGTAATTTGCATTTGAAATAATAATTCCTGTCTTGCTGGTACTTGCATGTACGATCTGTCCGTTACCAATGTAGAGAGCCACATGTCCTGAGTAACATACAATATCACCCGGCTGTGCATTCTCCAGTCCACCCACATCATATCCTTTGCTTCTTAAAGCTGATGAAGAATGTGGCAAGCTTACACCAAAGTTCGCATATACACTCATAACAAATCCTGAACAGTCTGTTCCATTTGTAAGACTGGTGCCACCATATACATATGGGTTGCCAACGAACTGTGTTGCATAGTCAATCACTGCTTTACCCATTTCACTGCCTGCGGAACTTGCTGCTGTAGCCTGTGCTGCTTCAATCACAGCTTCTGTCTGAGCCTGCTTCTGTGCAGTCTGTTCTGCTGCCTGTGTTGCCCTGACTGCCTCTGTAGCCTGTGCTGCTGCTCTGGCTTCCTCACGTTCCTTTGCTTCTTCGGCTAATCTGGCTTCCTCTTCTTCTTTAGACTCTGCATGTACAAAATCTGTTCTCAGATTTACATACTCTCTGGATACGTAGCCATCGCCTTCTTCGATTGCCACCTTTACCCATCCGTCAAGTTCCTCAACCACTACAAGTTCTTCTTCAATAGGAACCAGGCCTAATACTGCTGAATCTGTACTTGCTTCCTGTCTAACCTTAAGAGTCGTTGTATTAACAACTGCATATGTCGTTCCTACTTCTTTTGCAAGCGCCTGTGCCTCATCACCTGTTACACAGTACTCAGCCTTAACATATCCTGAACAATTACCTGATGTAATCTTATACCATCCGTCAACTTCTTCTTCAAATTCACCTACAGATTTATCATAAAGCTTACCTACGATCTCTCCTTCTTCGCTTGGAATGCTTCTGACATTGACATAGTTATTAACTCTCGCTATAACAAGTCCTCTGAAATCCTGTTCATCCTCAGATGCTGTCTCTGTAGTCTCCTCTGTTTCCTCTTCTGTGGTTTCTTCCTCAGTACTCTCTTCTTCCGTATCTGTTTCTGATTCAGATTCTTCTGTAGATTCCTCTGTTGTTTCGTCTTCATAGATGTCTGTTGCAGAGAAACCGGCACTTAATCCATCTGATGTATTCTGCTGTGAATCTGATGTTCCTTTATCTGAACTGTCTGATACAGAATTCACTAAAGTGCGAACCACATCAGAATCAGCTACTGTTGTTTCTTCCTGAGCAGGTTCTTCTGCCATTGCTACTTTCTCAGCAGCAATAACAATGTTGGGCTGTATACCGGACGCACTCTCCAGATATGCGATATTCTGGATAACTTCCTGTGTAAGCTCCTGTATTGTAGTACCTTCCTCCAATACAACTGCAATTCCTGCTGCCGGTAATGTGGAAGACTGACTGACTTTTGCCTGTATAGAAGTATAATACCCGGAAAAAGCAAATGTACCGGCTAAAGCACACGCTGCAATCCTTATGCCATGTTTATTCATCCATTTCTTCCTCCAACGTGAATAGAATTACCCTCATAAATTGTTTGTACAATCTTTGTTACAATTTGTTACAAATTTATTACACCCAAAAAATAAATTAACATATCTTGTAACAAATGTCAAGTTATGTGGTGTACCAATTTTAACCAGTGGAAGAGAAATTATGTTACCTAATTTGTATATTTTGACGAATATTACTGTCCTATTAAGTAATTTTGTGCCGAAGTGACGGCATTTGCCCCATCTGCGACAGCAGTAATGATCTGTCTGAGTGCTTTTTGCCTTATATCACCCGCTGCATATATGCCTGCTGCAGAGGTTTGGCAGGATTCATCCGCTATCACATATCCCTTCTCGTCCATCTCAACCAGCCCCTTGTACATTTCTGTATTTGGCTGTATTCCCACTGCAATAAAGATACCATTTACTGCAAGTACATTTGTCAGATTTTCCTGATTATGGTAAACCATGATCTTTTCCACCATATCGTCACCCATAATCTCTTTTACTTCACAATTCCACAGGATTTCCACATTTTCCATGGACATGAGCTTCTTCTGTAAACTATCTGCTGCCCGCAGAGAGTCTCTTCGATGGATCAAATATACCTTTTGGCATAGTCCTGCCAGGAAAATCGCATCCTCAACCGCAACGTCACCACCGCCTACAACTGCCACTGTTCTTTTTCGGAAAAAGGCACCAGCACAGGTTGCACAATAAGATACTCCTGCACCTGCCAGTTTCATTTCACCTTCTACCCCCAGCATTGCATGTGCAGCACCGGTTGCCAGAATAAGTGTCCTTGATTCAAAATCTCCCTCTTCTGTATGGACAATTTTTGTTTGTTCTTTATCTTCTATAGATAAAACATTTGCTGTGACAAAGTTAACTCCAAGTTTATCTGCATGCTTGCGAAACTTTTCACTGATCTCGCTGCCGCTATTCTGAGGCAAGCCCAAATAATTATCTACCTCATAGGTTGTCAATACCTGTCCCCCACTGATCGGGCTTCTGTCAATTACTGCCAGTGAAAGCCCTGCTCTTACACCATAGATCGCAGCTCCAAGTCCTGCCGGGCCTGAACCAATAATTAAAATATCGTACATACTAAATCCATCCTCCATCTAATGTTATGATTTGTCCGGTCAAATAATCGTTTCCGTCGCATAACTGTACCACAAGCTGTCCAACCTCCTGTGGCCTTCCCATTCTGTCTGCCGGAATCTCCTCTATTAATGCCTGTCTTTCTTCCTCGCTGAAACACTGATTCATATCTGTATCAATTACACCACAGGCGATTGCATTTACCTGTATATTGCTTGGCCCTAATTCTTTGGCAAGTGCCCTGGTAAACGCATTCATACCGCCTTTGGATGCAGAATATGCCACTTCCATAGAAGCGCCCACATTTCCCCACACAGAAGAAATATTAATTATTTTGCCCTTTTGCTGTCGTATCATACCGGGTAATGCCTCTTTGCAGGTAAGGAAACAACTGTCCAGGTTCGTACGCATTACCTGCTGCCATTCCTCATAGGACATATCTGTCAATAGACCAATATATGAGATTCCTGCATTATTGACGAGCACGTCTAATCTCGGTATTTCACTAAACATCTTCTGTACGGCTTTCTCCTCATAAACAGAAAAAGCATAGCATTTGCAGATAACCTGACAGCTATCCTCCAAATGATACGCCAGTTTCTCCAAAAGTTCCAGATTATGATGGCAGGTCAGATACAGATCATATCCTGCCTGCGCCAAGGCGGTAGCAACTGCTGCCCCAATCCCCCGTGATGCCCCAGTCACTAATGCTTTTTTCCGTTCCATAATAATCATCATGCCTTTCCGTAACCTGCAAACTTTGGCCGCAGGCACAAAATTGCGTGTGAAAAATTCATTTTTCACACTATACCTCGTCTTTCTGAAACCTACTGATCCTGTGTACGTTCTTTACGCATAAACCTCATGCGCTGATAGTAATTATAAATACATAAAAATAAAATCGTCGGAATATTATACAATGCAAAATGCAAAAAAGCTGTCAACGTATCTACTACAGCAATTCCATCTCTGATATTATGCAGATTCTGTATCAGTAATATAAGCGATAGTACAAATACAAGCATTGGAAGAATAAGTCCTCCAAATGTCCACCTCATTTTCGATACTGTCATCTGCAATACTATTGTAATTGCGAAAACTGCCGCAACTAATATAATACTCCCTAAATTCCCCATTTTAATAACCATGCCTTTCCCCCTCACTAATACTCATTATAGCATATCTGTTCTGCGAATGGCAGTGGCAATCCTTCTTTCTTCATGCTGTCCTAGAAAACAAAACGATTTTCTTCTGTAGATATCAATTCCTGCTCGCGAAACAGACTGTCAACTGCACTTTCGTATGCCGCCATTTTCTCTGCCTTTTGAATTTTCTTTCTATATTTATCCGATTCTGCAAAAAGCCGACTCATATAGAACCATAACTCTTTCATACGGTATAATGCATTTTTATCGCCTGACAGGGTATTCCGATAACCGTTAAGAACTTCATCATGGAACTCTCTCAATGTCTTTTTGTCCATATTTTTACCAGTCTGGATCCTTATTGCCAGTCCCGGATCAGCAATCAGACCTCTGCCTAACATACATGCCCGTAATTTTGGAAAACGTTTCCTTATCTTATCATAATCCCCTGCATTAAAGATATCTCCGTTATAGCAGATCGGACAATCCAGTCGTTCAAAGGCTTCCTCTACTGCTTCCAAATGTGGTGTATTTTTGTAAAAGTCCTGTCTGACTCTTGGATGTATGATCAATTCTGAAACAGGGAATCTTCGATATACTTCTAAAAGATCCGTCCATTCCTGCCACTGCTGTATACCGATTCTGGTCTTAATAGAAACAGGTATGGGTGATTTCTCATAAATTTCATCCAAAAATTTTGTAAGCGCCAGCGTATCTTCCAACATACCTGCGCCTTTATGCTTGGTGGTGACTGTTGCTGAAGGACACCCGCAATTTAAGTTTACCTGCGTATATCCCATCTGCACCAGCTCCTGTGCTGTCTTTAGAAAATCCTGAGCTGAAGCCGTCAGTATCTGTGGAATCACAACCAATCCCTCATTATGTTCAGGCATAACATCCTGTATTTCCTTATGATTAAGTGTCTTATCCTTATGCGGTGATAGAAACGGAGTATAATACCGGTCAACTCCACCAAAATAATGTGCATGAGCCTTTCTATATATATAAGTAGTAACTCCCTCCAATGGAGCCATATCATATCGCATACTTTTCCTCCGCTTTCAATCTGTCTGTTGTTGTCTTGCCGGCAGATTTGTTTCTTATTGAAAGCATAAAATATGCCTCTATTACTTGTCAATATTTTTGCATATATAAATCATCCCTGACTATATATCCGGTCAAATGTCTGTCTTATGCTTTCTACGATTTCCATGAACATTTTTGAGTGATATCTGTCATTCTATCTCTTAGTAAGACTACTTATTTAAGTAGCACACCCCTGCACTTGTCCTCATTTGCTCAGGTACTTGAGTGGAAAATATCAATGTTGGAATTTTGCCCCTGGTCCTGTTATTGAAATATAAAAGAAATGTGATTCAGGTAATCTGTATCAGCGCAGTCGCAGGACTGTTACTACATCTGCTCCCTGTATAAACGCAGTACATGTTGAAAAAATGTTAAAAAACCATCTTCAACAGCGACCTGTTCTAATTCCTCTGCGGGCAGATCATAATAATACTTATTTGTTTTCAGATCAATGGAAAGACTATCCAGTGGAAAGCCTTTTTTTCTAACCGGACTATGTGGTGTAGCTGCTATTATGAACTTCTCGCTTTCCATTGAAGGTTCCATCGCTTCATAAGTATGGTTTTCATCTATAATAAAACAAATAGCATTCTTATAGTGCGCTATAAGATTCCCATATTTCTTCGCCAAACCAGAATAATAATCTATCATTTGTTCGTCAGATAAATACTTTCCATTGACCGTTCTCACATGCACTCCAGGCTGTATCTCGTCTGGTATATTATCAATATACATCCCTGAATCACAGGAAAACACTGGAATATGAAATGCATTATAATAGATTTGAGCCTTTTGTCTGGCATTTTCCAACGGTGTCTTCCCATCCTCCGGTGCATTGGGAATCCTATATCCCTCTGTTTTCAAATCATTCAAACTGATCAACTCTATATCTAATTGTTCAAGGCGATGTCTCATTGCTGACAATTTAGCCTGATTACCTGTTCCATAGAGTACTTTCATTTTCAGATTACCTCACATGAATATTGTATTAAATATTATAAAAAAAGCTTTACCACATGTAAATATGGGTAAAGCTTTTTGAAATCTGCAATAGCAAATATTATCTCTTTGAGAACT
>CAYRAW010000024.1:0-20035 GCA_964422225.1 uncultured Roseburia sp. | reverse complement strand
GCAGATCGCATATGGCTGCGCGATATACTCAGATACAAAAGATTCCTCTCTGCAATCGACATTTACTCGTGCTGATGAAGCAATGTATTCAGATAAGAAATCTAAAAAAGGAATTTCCCACTAATTTGGAAATTCCTTTTACTTTTATCCTCTTGTATTATACCAGCTTCCTGAACTGCCATAATAATAGCTGTTGGTTCCATACTTGCTGTAGGTACTTTGTGTTCCATACATACGGTCCAGTACCTTAAGTGTTGTTTTTGCACAGCTTTCAATATTTTCACATTTCTCGCTTACTTTAGAAGCATAACTGTCTGACTGTGCAAATACTTTCTGAAGCTTATCCATTCCTGCTGCTTCCAAAGTCTTGGTATCTATCGAAAGCCTCCCCTTGGCATCCATCGTAATTCCCACTGCTTTCAGATCAGCCTCAGAAGCTGTCGTAAATGTTCTCAACTGCTTCTGGAACATTATATTTGTCGTTCCTCCGATATCCCCCAATGAACTGTACAGTTCATTATAGTCAGTCACGAATTCTTTGATATATGATACCATTTCTTTCTGCTGGCAGAACGGATCATTCTGGCCCGGGCGAGAGAACTTCTTGAACTGTTAATGCGCATGATCATATCCCCCTTCTATCTATGCTCTCTTCAATCATTCACATAATATATCGGTTGAATATACCTTTTACATTACATTTTTTAATCAATTAATTCCAGTGTAAGATACTGTGCGTTAGGAATCTGCCATCTGTAGTACTCTCCCTCGGGCATTCCATAAACTTCCATAATTGCCATAATGGTACCACCATGCACTACAAACGCAATCCGGTCTGTATTCCGGCATTCCCTGATACAGCTTTGAAATTCTTCCACACATCTGTAGCTGAACTCTGCCTTGCTCTCACCATTTGGAAAAGGCAGCTCTCCTCCACTGTCGATCCATTTCTGATATTCTTCATTTCCGTTCAGTTCCCTGTAATTATGATATTCAAATTCTCCAAAGTCCATCTCCTTTAAATTATCTTTTATATGCAGCGGCATATCAGGATAAATCATCTGCGCTGTCATAATGCAGCGCTTCATTGGACTTGTATAGACTCTGTCTACCTCAGGATATTCTTTCTCCCGAATTTCGAGTATTCCTTCTTCACACAACGGTTCATCCGTATGGCAGCCAACATAACGCTTTTCCAGGTTTCCCGCTGTCAGTCCGTGCCGGATCAGATATATCTTCATCCTTTTATCACCTGTCCGATCCCACAACTGACACGAATGACCTGTTTTGCCTGTGCCGCCAGATAACAGCCTATTGATCCTGCCAGTTCTCTGTAATCTCTGTCACTGCGTTCCATAGGAACAATTCCACATCCCACATCATCCAGTGTAAAAACAGCCTCCGGTTCATTTTCAACCAGTTGTGCTATATAGTTTCGTTCATCCAGATTCTTCTGTTTTGCTTCCTTTAAGAGATTCTGAACATAATATATCTTTCTATTTTGATAGTGTTGCAGGGCATAACGTGTTTTGCCCTGATAAGCACCTCCTATGATCAGTACCATTGATCTCGTCCTTTCCTTATAGTGTTCCCTGCAGTCAACTATTTAAAGCCTGTAGAAGATATGGCAGAAATACAACAATTCCAAGTATACACAACTCACAGGTCTGCAAATACCAGCCGGCCAGATCCCCTGTGATTCCACCAAATTCTTTCTTTGACATATGATGATAATAACCATACCAGACTGCCAGTACTGCCAGTATTCCTGTCCCATATACTTTTTCAAAACAGATTAATGACACAAATGTCACAATGATCCATATCCATAATCCAATTTTTACAATGGTTCGATCTCCTGCCCGTGCAAAAGATGCCAATGAGCTTCTCCCCGTTGCGCTTGGAAAATGAATTGCTGCCAATCCGCTGGTCGCTCTTGAAAGCACAAATCCTGCTGATGTACAAAGTATGGCTGCTTTTCCACTGATTTCTGTATATAGGCCATAACTTACCAGTAAATATACCCCTGTCCATATTACAGCAAATGCACCAACATGAGAATCCTTTAGGATTTCCAGTTTACGCTCCTTTTCTCTGTGTGAAGAAAGCGCATCTGTAGTATCCAGATATCCATCCATATGAAAGCCTCCCGTAATACACAGTGGAAGCACTACTGCCACTGCTGCATACAGAGAAGTTCCTATTCCGAGCATATTACACAGTATATACCAGACATATTGTACTGCTCCGATTATCACTCCGATCAATGGGAAAGCCAAAAAAGTGTAACGCATATCATCTTCTGTATACTCCAGTATCGGCATTGGAATTCTGGAATACATGGAAAATGCCAAACATAATGTCCTGATTATTTTCATATTGCACCTTCCTCTTCTGTCATATATGGATTTTTCACACTAAGTGGTATACCATATACCACCTCTACCACTTCATCTGCCATTTGCGCAAGTTCTGCATTGATATGCCCAAGCAGACGGATATATGCCAATGTGGTTTCGTCATAAGAAAGAGTGTCCGAAAACACCTCATTAGTCACTATGACCAGATTGGCGCTGCATTTTCTAATATGTTCCACACCCTTTAATATCCTGTCCTCGCATTTATGCGTATACTCTTCCAATTGCTCTGGTATCGTATTTTCTGCAAACATTTCATTTGCTGCCAGATTCGACATACACTCCAGAAGTACATCACTGTCCATAGGAATTGTCGCCTGTTCCAGATCTTTGTACCATTCCAGTGTTTCAAAGTTCCGTAGGGCTCTTTGCTTTCTATGTTTTGCTACTCTTGCCCTGCCTTCTTCCCCATAGGGCTGCATCGTAGCAAGATACAGTAAATGTCTCTGTTCCTGATGTATAGCAGTAATACGACATTCTGCATACTCAGACTTACCGCTAGCGCTTGCTCCTGTTACCAAAATAAACATTATTTCAGCTCCTCATATGGTTTCAACTCAATTTCTCCAAAAGTATGTGCAGACTGATATTCTGCCAGAGCCGCATCCAGTAATGGAAATAAAAGTACTGCCCCTGTTCCTTCTCCCAGACACATATCTGCATGTAATACAGGCTGCATATCCATGGCTTCCAGTACTGCTGCCGCTGCCGGCTCTCTGGATACATGCGATGGCAGCAGATACGGTCTGCAGGATGGCACCATGCGTACTGCTGCCAATGCTGCAACTGCTGAAATAAATCCATCCAGTACGACCGGCAGTCCATACACCATACCTCCTATACAGGTTCCCGCCATAGCTGCAATATCCAGTCCACCTACCTTGCACAATACATCAAATGCATCCTGCGGATCAGGATCATATTTTGAAATCGCCTCTTCTATTACCTGTTTCTTATGTTCCAGACCACTGCCTGTTAATCCTGCTCCCCGGCCTGTCATTTTGGCTACAGGCTGTCTTAGCAGTACGCTGGCTACAGCACTGGATGTTGTCGTATTTCCAATCCCCATCTCCCCGATAGCCAGAATATTTACCCCTTCCTGTGCTTTCCTGCCTGTCAGCATAAGGCCCGTTCTAATGGCCTGCATGCACTGCTTTGGTGTCATTGCAGGATTCTTTGCAAAATTCCGAGTTCCCTTCATAACTTTACATTGTAAAAGTCCAGAATGTTCAACGGTATCTTTCATACCTATGTCTATGGGAGTAACACCTGCTCCGACACTGGATGCCATGATATTAATATTAGCCCTTCCCTGTGCCATACTTGCCGCTACCATAGAAGTGACACTACTGTCAGATTGGCTGACACCCTCTTCCACAATGCCATTATCCGCGCAATACACCAGAACCTCTTTCTTCTTCAAAGTCACTTGTTCGGTTTCCTGTATCCCAGCCAATGTAATAATCAGTTCTTCCAGTTTTCCCAGACTTCCAAGTGGTTTGGCAACACTGTTCCACTGTTTCTTTGCCTGTTCCATTGCATGTTTATCAAGGAGTCTGTCTTCTATTTCCAATTCTCTGATCTTACTCATTGTATTTCATTTTCCTTCCATTGCCTGCATCGTCCAACCCATTCGGCAACAAATTCTATATTGGAAGCATAATACAAATGAGGAAATCCCGCAAGCAGATTTCCCATACTGTGCATACAATCCCAATGCCTGCTGCTTAATGGTTTTACAGCTTCCCATGAACTGCCATGATCCGTGCTGTCATAATAATGAAATTCATGCCCCCGGACTTTTATGCCTGTCTTTTTATCCGTTACTGTAATATAGCCAAATCTCGCCTGCAATTTTCCCTGATAAGATGCCTTTTGACCGATCACGCCTGCCATGTTCCACTCCTGTCCATTGATATCACTGATAGAATCATGTAGATATAAAAAACCTCCACATTCTGCCAGACATGGGATTCCCGCCTTAATTGCACTTCTGACTGAATTAAGCATAGAATGATTCCGGCTTAATTCTTCTGCAAAATTTTCAGGATATCCGCCTCCTAACAGCAGTCCTCCAATATCAGGCGGCAATTCCTTATCATGTATCGGTGAAAAAGGAACAAGTTCAGCTCCTGATTGTTCAAGAATATCCAGATTATCCTGATAGTAGAAGCAAAAAGCATCATCTTTTGCAATGGCAATCCGTACTTTATCATGAAAATCACGGAATATTTTGTCTATTTCACATTCGGTTTCTCCGTTTATCCAGGATGCCTGTGAAGCAATCCTGCATAAACATTCCACATCTAATGTATCTTTCAATGTATCTGCCACAATTTCTATTTTATTTTGAAAATCTGTAATCTCCTGTGGTAAATATAATCCCAAATGTCTGCTTGGGATTTCACACTGAGGCAATACAGGGAGATAACCTAATACCTCTATGGGAAGCTGTTCCTCCACTAACTGTTTTAAAACCGGAAACATTCCCTTAGAACATCTGTTAAAAATAACACCCGTTATATAGCTGTGTGAAACATATTCCAGGAAACCTTTTATATATGGCACAACAGACAGACTCATGCCTTTTACATCTACTACAAGAATGACCGGTGTATCTGTAATTCTCGCAATATCATAAGAAGATGCCTCTGTACTTTTACCAGCCAGCCCATCATAATACCCCATAACTCCTTCTATGACTGCAATTTTACTGTCAGCTTGCAGGCTCCTCATTCTTCTACAGAATAAGTATCTAAGCATTGGAGTCTCAACGAAAAAAGTATCCAGATTCACACTGGATATCCCAAGTACTTTGGTATGGAACATTGGGTCTATATAATCAGGTCCACATTTAAAACCCTGTACACTATATCCTTCCTTCTGCAAAAGTCTCATTATGCCACATGTCAATAAAGTCTTGCCGCTCCCACTGGAAGGTGCTGCGATCATAAAACGAGGTATTTCATTCATGAATATTTCTCCTTTACACACAGCAAACAGCCGATAGTCTGCTGACTACCGACTGTTTGCTGCTATTTATTCCTGTTCTGACCTGTTTCCATTGTCTTTTACAACTAAGTTGACCTGATCCAGTCCATTGACTGTTACATTACGGTTAACCTTAGCGTCATAAGAATCAGCATTAATAATATCAGCAAGGTCAATACCTGTTGCCTCCTTCATGCTTTCGAGTACCTTTGCCATAACAATGGGCACATTTCCGGCTACCTGATCCACACCATTACTACCATCACTGCCACCAATGATCGTGATCTTATCGATCTGTGTCAGAGGTTCTGCAATTTTGCCTGCGATTTCGGGAAGCACCTTGATCATCATTTCCGCTACAGCCGCCTTATTGTACTTGGCATATGCCTGTGCCTTCTTTTCCATTGCTTCCGCTTCTGCAATACCTTTTGCCTGAATTGCTGCAGCTTCTGCTTCACCAACTGCACGGATACCTTCTGCTTCCTGCTGCTTTGCAAATCTGTCAGCTTCTGCCTGTGCTTTTCTCGCTTCAGCTTCACGCTGTGCCTCGAACTGCTTTGCTTCGGCTTCTTTCTGTCTCTGATACAGCACAGCATCCGCTTTCTGCTGTGCAGCATATCTGTCAGCTTCTGCCTGTTTCTTGACTTCTGCTTCCAGTGCCTGTTCCTTAACCGCTACTTCCTTCTGCTTCAACTCGATTTCTCTCTCCTGCCTTGCAATATCCGCGTTCGCAGTCGTGATCTCAATCGTCTTACGCTGTTCCTCTTTCTGGATTTCATATGCCGCATCAGCCATAGCTTTCTTGGTATCTGATTCCATCTGGAGTTCTGACTTCTTAATTGCCAGTTCATTCTGTTTCTTGGCGATCTCAGTCTGTGCAGCAACTGCTGCATCATTAGATTCCTTGTCGGCAGACGCCTGAGCTACCTTAATGTCACGTTCACTCTCAGCTCTTGCAATTGCCGCTGCTTTCTTGATCTTTACAATGTTATCAATACCTAAGTTTTCAATGACTTCATTACCATCCACGAAGTTCTGTACATTGAAGCTTATGATATCAAGTCCCATTGCGGCAAGGTCAGGTTCTGCATTTTCCTTTACCAATGTTGCAAATTTCTGTCTGTCCGAAACCATCTCTTCCAATTTCATCTTACCAACGATCTCACGGACATTACCTTCAAGAACTTCCCTTGCAACACTTGCTATGTATTCCGTGTTCTTATTCAGAAAGTTCTCCGCAGCCAATAATAACTTGGACGGGTCATTACTGATCTTTACATTGACTGTGGCATCTACATTAATATTAATGTAATCTGCCGTTGGCACTGCATTTGACGTCTTTACATCAATCGGGATCAGTCGAAGATTCAACTTATCCAATCTTTCAAAGAACGGAATACGAATGCTCGCCTTACCAATTACTATCTTGGATTTCTTCTTAATACCCGAGATAATAAAAGCCATATCAGGCGGTGCCTTTACGTAGCCAATGCACAAGAACAAAATGGCAAGTGCTATTACTGCTGCTACAATTACGATTTCTAAACTCATGTCTTTCTCCCTCTCTCTCTTTGGCATTTATTATAGTGTACCATACACTCACAAGTCAGCACTACTGTTCTTCGATAATAAGTCGGTATTGCTGATTGCTTATACATATTGTATCTGTGTTATGATTTATCGTAAACCGCTGTCAGTCAGAATTAACTGCCGCTATTTCTTTTCCACAGCGGATTACAATCCTTTTTACAGGAGCTTCCTCCCATACTGCATATCATAACGGGATTTTCTCCCTTCATCATATGATATCCGGCGATCAGTTCACTCCTCGATGCCTGTATGGTAACAATTTCTGCATCCGTTATCTCATATTTGCGTACATATGTCAGCAATTCATTCTGTGTTTCCAAGGTGACCGCATTTATAACGATCCTGACCCCGGGATTCATTTTATATACTGTATTGAGAATAGACTCCAGATTTTGACCGCTTCCTCCTACAAATACATGCGTAGGTATCGGCAATTCATTCCCGGTCAGTATCTGTGGTGCTGTTCCGGATATTACATGAAGATTATCCGTACCTGCCTTACGTGCATTCTGTCTGATCAATTCCACTGCTTCTTCTTTTCTTTCTATGGCATATACTTCACCTGTTTTTAAATGAATGGCACATTCCACACTGACTGAACCTGTCCCTGCGCCAATATCATATACAACTGATTCCGGGGTCAGATGTAATTTGGCAACTGAAACAGCACGCACTTCTTCTTTCGTCATCGGCACTTTCCCCCGGATAAAGAAATCATCCGGCAGCCCATATGCCACCTGACGTTCTTCTTCATTTTCCAGCAGAAAAGCACACAATCCTTTTCCTTCATAACCCAGCATCTGTTTCGGATATCCTTGTGTTATCCGCTCTTCAGGATAGGACAGATTCTGAGCTACTGTGATTTTTACCTTTTCATAGCCATATTCCAGAAGCAATTTACTGACCCGGCATATATCTGATGACTGACTTGCAAGACAAAAGATTCTGGAATTATAACGCAATTCGTTAATGAGGTTCTCTCTTCTGCCGTGTATACTGCTCAAATGAATATCCTGCCAGGTCGTATGCAATTTTGCAGCAAATGCCTGCACTGTAGTAATGCCCGGAAGGAATGTGAGTGACACCCCGGGATTATTTTCATATAGTTGAGAGAAACGTCTGGCTCCACTGTAAAAACCTGTATCCCCTGAAAAGGCAACAACAGGTCTGCAGTACTGCTTATGTTCATCCAGATAGTCATTTATTTTATCTGCCTCATATATGGTTTCTTTGGGAACCTGACACCACTCTAATGCCTGAAGAATCCTGCCGGCTCCAAACAGAATATCCGCCTGACTGCAGGCATCCTGCGCTTCCTGCGTCATCTGCTCTCTGGCACCCATTCCGATTCCCACCAGTGTGATCTGTAATTGTCTCATGCTGCTCATCATGCCTTTCTTTTGTTTCTCTACTTTATATCCCGATTCCCTGCATCTTTTGTCCCGACCCGATATCCTCTGGGCGTTACCATTTTATTCCCAATTCTCCTGGTCTGGGAATTTCCAATATAAACAGTAGTAAACATATTGACCTGCATCTGTCTTAATTCGCCCAGTGTACATACCTGCGTAAGCGTACCTTCTCTGTCAATATTTTCCACACATCCGCAGATACGTTCCGGCGAAAGGATTTCAAGTAAAATATCACATGCTCTTTGCAAATAATCCCTGCGTTTATGGCTTGACGGATTATACAGTACAATTCCCATGTCTGCCTGCGCACAAGCCTGTAATCTTCTGGCTATAACCTCCCACGGTGTCATCAGGTCACTTAAGCTGATCAGGGCAAAGTCATGCATCAGGGGGGCTCCCAAATATGCGGCTCCTGCATTTGCAGCGGTCACTCCGGCAACGATTTCGAGTTCTATGCAGTCAGATAATTCTTTCTCTTCTAATACCTCATACATCAGTCCTGCCATTCCATAAATTCCGGCATCACCGCTGCTGATCATGGCAACCTTCCTGCCTTGTGCCGCCATATCAATTGCCATACGACATCTCTCTACTTCCTGCCGCATAGGAGTCGTTACGAATTCCTTATCCGGGAAGTACTGCTCTACCAATGCTGTATATACCTGATATCCTACGATAACCTCTGCATTCTTCAATGCCTTGATCGCTCTGCCGGTCATCATATCATATTCCCCCGGACCTATTCCTACCACATATAATTTTCTCAATCTACCACACCTTTCTGATCTCTGCGAGTCTGTGCCTGTCTGTATTCTGTAGAAAAGTCAGGATGATACAGATCACTTCTTCTATAATTGCTATGTGTTACAACATCTCCCACTATGATCAATGCAGTTTTGGTAATTTCCGCTTCCTTCATTGCCTGTGGCAGAGTATCCACTGTGCAGATCAGTTTTTTTTCGTCCTGCCAGGTCGCTTTATATACAACGCCTACCGGGGTATCTTTATGGTATCCACCCAGAAGCAGTTCTTCCCTGATCTGATGTGCCATGCCTGCGCTCAGGAAAAGCACCATAGTTGCCTGATGTGCCGCAAAAGATACAATACTCTCCTTTGCAGGAACCGGTGTCCTGCCTGCCATTCTTGTGATAATAACACTCTGGGAAACATCAGGTAACGTATATTCCATTTGCAGACTGGCGGCTGCGCCAAAAAATGAACTGACTCCCGGACAATCATCATATGTGACAGAATGTTTATCCAGTTCATCCATCTGTTCCCTGATCGCTCCATATATGCTTGGATCCCCTGTATGCAGTCTGACAATTGAAATATCAGGATCAGATTCATGTGCCTTTACAATTGTTTCGATCACCTGTTCCAATGTCATTTTACTGCTGTCATATATTTTACATTTCTCTGTGGCATAATCCAGCAACTGCGGATTTACCAGTGATCCGGCATAAATGATCATATCTGCTTCTTCCAGAAGTGTTTTACCTCTCACGGTGATCAGATCAGGTGCTCCCGGTCCTGCTCCGACAAAATGTACCATTTTTATTTTTCTCCCTTCCGTTCCCGTAATGACAGACGATATTCTTCAAGATATTCCATCGCCTTTGGCGTTCTGGCAAGTTCTCCCTGTTCATTGGAGAACATAATAACCTCTATTGCAGTTCTGTCGCTTCGTTTGGAAATATAATATGATATCTTATCTATTGCATACTGCATTGCCTGTTCTAACAATCCTGCTTTCAGCAGTACCTGCAATGCTTCTTCTGTTGTAACACATTCCAGAACTGCTCTCGCAGTATCGGCATCAGCTCCTGCTCTCAATGCATGTGCCGCCAGCAGTTCCAGTCTGGAATCTGCACAGGATGAATGTGTATTCATAATTCCACCCGATACTTTGATGAGCTTACCAATATGCCCGACCAGAAGCATTCTCGCAAATCCCAGTTCATTTGCCATATCTATCGTTTCACCAATATAGTTGCTGCATTTTACTGCTGCATCAATATCTACAGCATATTGTTCCTGCATAAATCCTCTCCCATAATTTCCGGGTGCTGTTAATAACAGTTTATCATTCTCTTCTCTGCGGACTTTCATTTCCACACGTATCGTATCTGTCAATGCTTTCTCACTCATTGGTTCTACGATACCGCTCGTTCCCAGCACTGATATTCCACCTTCAATTCCAAGTCTGGGATTAAAAGTCTTCTCTGCCAGTTCAACCCCCTTGGGAATGCTGATCACGGCCTTGACTTTGCCCTGATACTCATATTCATCACATACCTGTCGCACCTCATGTGCGATCATCTGTCTGGGTACACTGTTAATGGCGGCTGCCCCTACCGGCTGATCCAGTCCAGGCTTAGTCACTCTTCCTACTCCTATTCCTCCATCAATTTCGATATCCGGTTTTTGTGACATACATGTCATTATTTTGGCATTTTTTTCAAAAGAAACTTCTGCATATACCAGTACTCCATTGGTAACATCCGGATCATCACCGCTTTGCTTGCGGATCGCACACATAGTACTGCCATTTTCCAGAACTGCTGCGTCTGCAACTTCCAGCTTCAGTCTTATGCCACCCGGCGTATCCAGTTCCACACTCATGGGTGTTATGCCTGTAAAATGCAGAATACATGCTGCCTGTGCCGCCGCTGCTGCACAAGTTCCCGTTGTATAACCATATGCCATTTTCTTCGTTCCTATGTACCGGTATCCGTCGTTCTCCACTTCTGCCTCCATTACATATATAACAAAGCATTTACGATTGCCGCTGCCACATTGCTTCCACCTTTTCGTCCCCTGGCAACAATATAGGGCACCTGTGTCTGCATGATCAGCTCTTTTGACTGTACTACATTCACAAATCCGACCGGAGCGCCAATAATAAATGCCGGCGAAATCTCCTCGTTTTCGATCATTTCATACAGATGTATCAATGCCGTGGGTGCATTTCCAATAACAAACGCAACTTTTCCAGGCAGACGCGCCGCCCTTTCCATGCTGACGATCGCCCTTGTCACATGCCTCTGTTTTGCTTCCTTTGCCACATCTTCATCTGCCATATAACAATGAATATCACAACCATACTCTGCAAGCTTTCTCTTATTGATTCCTGCATATGCCATGTTCGTATCCGTTACGAACGTACACCCCTGCTCTATGGCTTCTTTTGCTGTTTTTATGACATTTGTTGAAAAGCACAGATTATCTGCATAGGAAAAATCCGCTGTCGTGTGGATACATCTTTTGATAACAGGCGCCTGCAGGGGATCCAGTTGTCTGTCTCCTAATTCCTGTGTAATGATTTCAAAACTTCTGGCTTCAATATCTGCCGGTTCGATCTTTTCCAATTCAATATGTTCTTTCATCATCAATTACCATGCCTTTCCGACATAATGTCATAGATACGCTGCATGTCTAATGCCTGTCGTAATTCATCGGCTAATTTGTCATATTGTGTTTCCTTATAGGTTCTGTAATCCAGGATACGACTGGCAGGTTTCTCAATTCCTTTTGCAGATGCCAATGCATCCAGGATCGTTTCTACGATCTCATGTCTGTCAAAAATACCATGAACATAGCTGCCATATACTCTGTCAGATGCATATCCTTCCATCCTTCCATCCGTATCTGATGTGTCTGTAAGTCTGGTAAAGCTGCATGGTGCCTGCTCATACACGCTCTGTCCCATATGGATCTCATATCCTGTCAACGGCAGACCACTCAATGCAGCAAAAATTCCCGGTATCTGTCCAATCCTGCCTTCTACCTGTCTTCGTGATTTTTCTTCATGAAAATAAGTGGTCATGGGAATCAGTCCTATTCCTCTAAGTACACCAGACTGTTCTTCCACACCTGCTTCATCTATGATCTGTTGCCCCAACATTTGATAGCCGCCACAGATTCCCCAGATTACGCATCCCTGTCTTCCTTTACTGCTGCCATACTGCCTGGTCGAATGACAGCGCAGAATCGCAGCTTCCAAACCGGATTCCCGCAGCCATCTCAGATCTGCCATCGTGTTTTTCGTTCCGGGCAGGATGATCATATCAGGACTTCCCAAATCATAGGAACGTGTCACATAGCGTAAAGAAACTCCGTCTATATTCTCCCATATATTAAAATCTGTAAAATTGGAAATATGCGGAAGCCTTATGACAGCTATGTCAATGTCTGCCTGTGGTTTCATATGAAATCGGTCTGTCAGACTGTCTTCATCCTCCAAATGTATGTCCATATACGGAACTGTTCCGATAACCGGTTTCCCCGCCAGCTTCTCAAGCATTTCAATGCCAGGGTCCAATATCGTCTTATCCCCACGGAATTTGTTGATGATAAGTCCTTTTACCATTGCTTTCTCTTCTTCTTCCAGGAGCATCATCGTACCACACAATTGGGCAAATACCCCACCTCTGTCAATATCACCCACGATCAGTACCGGAGCATTGGCGATCCGCGCCATTCCCATATTCACAATATCGTCTGCCTTGAGATTAATCTCTACCGGAGAACCTGCCCCCTCTATTACGACATAATCGTTTTCTGCTGCCAGTCTTTCATATGCATAACGGATTTCAGGAACCAGTTGTTTTTTATATGCAAAGTAATTCCTTGCACTCATATTTTTATATACTTCTCCATTGACAATTACCTGTGAACCTGTTTCATTCGTAGGCTTAAGCAGGATCGGATTCATATAGACACTGGGTTCTACTCCTGCTGCCTCTGCCTGCATCACCTGAGCCCGTCCCATTTCCAGACCTTCACTGGTTATATACGAATTCAACGCCATATTCTGTGACTTAAAAGGTGCCACACGAAATCCATCCTGTTTCATGATCCTGCATAATCCGGCTACCAGAAGGCTCTTACCCGCGCTGGACATCGTTCCCTGTATCATGATTGATTTTCCCATTTTATTCCATGCCTTTCTCTATCTCAGCTCGCAGTTTCATACATGCTCTTCTGATTGCTTCTACCAGTTGAGTGTTTTCCTGTCTGCTTCTGACTGCCGTTCTATACCAGCCTGCACCTAAGCCTGCAAAGTTGCTGCAGTCCCGCAGCATCACTCCTTCATCCATACAAAGATTCCATAATTCCGGTACAGACCGGAATAAAAGGAAATTGGCAGCTCCGTCATATACTGTCATCAAAGTCGATGTCTCCAGACCGATCAGACGTAATTGTTCTATTAAATATTCTCTCTCCGCCATCAGTGCATGCTGTGTATTTTCCACATATTGTGTTTCCTGTAATGCAGCAATTCCTGCATATTGCGCCGGTAATGATATATTCCATGGCTGCATACGTGCTCTGAGTGCATCCATCAATTTCTGATCACTGCAAAAAGCACACCCCAGACGTAATCCGGGCATTGCATACATTTTGGTAAATGACTGCAGGATAAACAGATTCTCCGAGTCTTCCAACAACCCTCTGGAACTTTCATATTCCGGCACAAATTCCAGAAAACTTTCATCTATAACAAGAACCGCTTCTACAGACTCGCATCTTTTTAACACATTACGGATATGATCAATTGATACAAGTCCTCCTGTCGGGTTATTGGGATTGCATAGAAATACCATATCAATAGAAGGCTCTATCTCTTTTATAAAGCCTTCATCGGGTTCAAAATTCTGATCTGGATGCAGCAGATAGCGAAGTACTTCACAGCCATACCCCTCCAGAGCCTGTTCATATTCTGAAAAAGTCGGTGCCATAACCAGTGCTCTCTCAGGCGACAAAGCCGCAACCAGTAAATAAATCAGTTCTGCTGCCCCGTTTCCACAAACAATATATTCCCTGGGCAGCTTATATTTATCCGAGATTGCGCATATCAACTCCCGGTTATCCGACTGAGGATAATGGATCGCTTCTTCAATCCCTCTCATTGCTGCCACTTTAACAGACTGTGGCATTCCCATGTAATTAATATTCGCTGAAAAATCCAGAACATTCGGATACCGGTATACATCTCCTCCATGACTGTTCATCTGATCACCATGCCTTTCATACTACTGCCAAAAATATCCATTTAGCCACGCTCATAAGCACCAGTGTTATCCAGGCAGACGCATACATAAGCTTATTCATGACACGAATGTCATTTACTTCTATCGGTCTGATATCATCACCTATTGTTTTCTTATGGTATAATTGTCCGAAATAATAAGCATCCCCTGCCAGCATTACATCCAGTGCCCCTGCTGCTACAGCTTCTGTCTGTGCTGAATTAGGGCTTGCGTGATTATGCCTGTCCCTGATAAATATTTTCCATGCATTTGGTCCATCCAGTTTCATCAAAAAAGATGCCACGATCATAATAAGTGCTGAAATTCTCGCCGGAATATAATTTACAATATCATCCAGATGTGCTGCTGCTCTTCCAAAATACAGATATTTCTCATTCTTATACCCTACCATGGAATCCATTGTATTTACTGCCTTGTAAAAATAGCCTGCCACTGTTCCACCTAATATCATATAGAACATTGGAGCCACTACCCCGTCCGAAAAGTTCTCTGCAATGGTTTCCACTGCAGCCTTGGTCACACCTTTTTCATCAAGATTCTGTGTATCACGTCCTACGATCATGGACACTGCTTTTCGTCCTGCTTCCAATCCATCTTTCTGTAATGCATCATATACTTTCATGCTTTCTGTCTGTAATGAGCGCGCTGCAAGTATGGCATAACACATGATCATCTCTACCCCAAGTCCGACATATGGATGCAGCCAGTATGCTGCCATTAATAACACCATTGGAATAAGTGTTGCTGTGACCAGCACCAGCAGAACCAGATAAATTCCTGCTCTTTTCTGTAATTTTTCACCTGCATTGTCCTTTAGCAGATATTTACGCAGCAGCTTTTCATATCCGCTGATGTACTTTCCTATTATGCATGCCGGATGATACGGCGTATGTGGATCACCCAACACAAGATCCAGCAGGAATCCCCCTATCAATGCATATAATGAATATCTGATGTTCATAACTGCTCCTTGTATACACGCCAAAAACCTGCCAACTGCTGTAATAGTGTCTTAATGTCAAATGGCTTTCCAAGGAAGGCATCCATGCCTGCTGCAAGTGCTTTTTTATGATCCATTTCATATGCACTGGCTGTAAGCGCCACAACAGGAATCATATAGGTATCCTCTCTGTCCATTCTGCGGATTTTATCTGTTGCTTCCAGACCATTCATCACAGGCATTCTGATGTCCATCAGAACAGCATCATAATAATAAGGTGGTGTACCCTGTATCCTGTCTACTGCTTCCTGTCCATTGGCAGCCAGATCAACCAGCATACCGGCATTTTCCAGCAGATCTTTCGTCATTTCTGCATTCAATTCATTGTCTTCACATAGTAAAATGCGCTTTCCACGCAAAATGTTCACGTCTTCATCCTGTGGGATAGTCTTTACTTTGTCTTCTCCTTTGCATACGGAACCAACAAGTTCTATCACCACTTTCGTTCCTTTGTTGATATGAGAATCTATCGTAAGTATACCCTGCATCAGTTCTACGAGCTGCTTTACCATATACAGTCCTAATCCGGCTCCACTCATATTACTGTTGATTGTATTGTCTTCTTTCAAAAGGGGCTCAAACAATTTATTTTGAAATGTCTCGCTCATTCCAATTCCATTATCAGTGACCGTATACCGGTTTCTTATCCTGTCCTCCGATACTGCTAATGTCTCTGCAGTTACTGTTATTTTCCCACCATCCGGCGTATATTTCGCCGCATTTGAAATTACATTTGCCAGAATCTGTTCTAATTTCACGCTATCTTCCCAAAAGGAAGTTCTGGTCATACCTTCCACATGAATCTCTGTTTCTAATTTTCGTTCTTCCGTATAGAGTTTTAATAAAGAATCTGCCATCCTGGCTATTGATTCATACGTGCATATTTCCTGTTTTACCTCAATTTCTTTTTTTTGCAGTCTGGTCAGTTCCAACAGGTCATTAAGCTGACCTGTCAATAGTTCTCCTGCATTCTTAATTTTATGCAGGTAATTTGTTACAGCCACAGAATCATTTACGTCTGCCAATGCCAGATCTGTCATTCCCATGATCGTATGGAGTGAAGTCCTTACTCCATGTCTGATATTGGCGAGCATATCCAACTGTATCTCATCAAATCCATCTGTTGTTCGTTCTAATGATGCACTCATATTGTGTATCCCCTTAATTTCTGTAAAATATGATATGTCTGTCTATGGCTGATACAAATCCCCAAACACTTCCCTGCATAATGACTGGCAATAAGAAAGTGAAAAGGAAGTATCCTGTCTGCGCATCTCGTTAGCGGTTGCTAACTCTTCTGTATAATCCCGTAATCGGTACGTAGTAATCTGCCCTTGTCCTGATACATTGTGTGTAACTAATGGTTCTACTGCATAACTGCTGATGTATGCATCTGCATCATCCATGGTGATCGTAACCTGTGCCATTGCTCCCACCATGCGGGCAGCCGTTCCGGTTCCTGTCCCGCTGGTCGCATTAATAAAGTTGCCCAGAGAATAATATACCAGTGTCTCGTTGCCGGATTCACCTGTGAGCCATTTTACCGGCTCTATGACATGTGGATGCGTACCTATGATGAGATCTGCACCCAAATCCGCAAGGAACTGCGCTTTTGCCTGCTGGTCTGCCGTTTCCTGTAATTTATATTCTGTTCCCCAATGAGGACAAGCAACAATAAAATCAGCTTCCTGTCTGGCTAACTCCATATCTCTTCTAATGTTATCTTCGTTCCATAAATCAACCGCATAGGGCATGTCCTTTGGCAGTGCGATTCCATTCGTACCGTATGTATAGTTCAATATTGCAATTCTGATCCCATTTACCTGTGTTATATAGATATCATCTGCTGATTCCTGTGTTTCATGAATCCCAAGAACTGCAATCTGTGGATAATGTTCCTGCCAGAAATGTATACAGTTAAGCAGTCCCTTTTTTCCTTTATCCAATGCATGATTGGTTGCATGAAGAACCACATCAAATCCCACATTTACCAAACTGTCCCCTACCTCATATGCACCATTGAAACTCGGATATCCCGATAGCCCCAATTCTCTGCCACCCAGAATGACTTCCTGATTCACAATGGCAATATCCGCTGTCTCTATCTCGTCTTTTACATTTGCAAATAAATGATCATACCGGTATGTACCATCATCCATTTGTCCACTCTTACTGACTTTCTCATGTAAAAGCACATCACCTACCATAACAAGTTCTGCCTTGGCAGGTGTTTCTTCCTGTATCTCTTCTGTTCCGGTTTCTTCTGTTTGCACTTGTGGTAGCTGCGACATTGCAGTTTCCTCTACTGCCACAGTAGTCATTTCGATATGGTCTGTCTCTACAGCCTTACCACAACCGGAAAATATAAATATCTGCGACATGACACATGCCGCAAATAACACTCTGAATTTATGTTTTCTCACTTTCATCTCCCCCTATATTCCCCTATTATATAGGCTTATACTGCTATTTTCAAGGGTCATATATCCATGTCAGATTACCCTGTTCTTCTGCCATTTTCCACTTCTGAAACGGGCAGTAAATATTACAGAACGAATCGTCCAGTCTGCAAACATGCCAATCCAGACTGCCATCGGTCCAAACTGAAATGTTTTTACCAGAAAAATGCACAGTGCCACTCTGCAGCACCACATAGTAACCGTAGACGTGATCATTGAGAAGCGAACATCTCCTGCTGCCCTGAGTCCATATGCGATAACAAATGAACAGGTCCATACCAGCGGCTTAACAATTGTGATCGCAAGTACCATATCAAAACACAGGTCTGCACTGACAGGCTCCATTCCGGCTATCCAGGTAACCGGTTTTGTGATCGCTAATACGAACAGACAGGATATCAGAATACCAATTTCTGCCACTCCTGTCAGTTTTACGATATAATATTTGGCTTCTTCCATGCGCCCCGCACCTATACACTGCCCTACCACAGTCATTAATCCGATTCCTACTCCAATACCAAAAATTCCATTTACATTCTCCAGAATATTGGTCATTGCCTGGGCTGCAATCGCAGCAGTTCCCATTGTAGATACTGTAGACTGTATTGCCAGCTTGCCAAATTGGAACATTCCATTCTCGATGCCTGATGGAATACCGATTGCCATGATTTTCCAAATCAGAGGCATATCCGGTCTGATCCTGGCATATTCATTCACCACAATAGCCTGTCTGGGTTTTCTCAAACACCAGAAAATGACAACTGTACAGAAAATTCTTGCCAGCAATGTCGAAAAAGCCGCACCTCCAACCCCCCAGTTGCATACATAAATAAAGACTGCATTACCAAATATATTAAGGCAGTTGGATATTACAGATACTTTCATTGGAAATTTGGAATCTCCACTTGCCCTGTAAAATGCTGCACCTGCATTAAAAAGTGCCAGAAAAGGATATGAAATAACCGTGATCAGAAAATAGATCAGCGAATTGTCCATAACTTCCTGCTCAACGCTTCCAAATATAAACCACAGCAGATGTTCTCTACCGATCAGACAAATGATCATCAACAGTAAAGAGATCGCAGTAACAGTCAATACAACCTGTTTTGCTGCCTTATTAGCCTCCTGTTTGTTGCCGCTTCCCAGATATTGTGAACAAATGATAGCCGCACCTGCTGCCATGGCTGAGAATATCTGAATAACCAGATTATTTAATGAATCCACCAGAGAAACCGCCGAAATTGCTTCGCTCCCTATTGTACTGACCATCATCGTATCTGCCATTCCCATAAAGGAATTAAGTAACTGTTCGATTACAATGGGAAGTAACAAGGTAAACAGCGTCTTATTATCAAAGAGCAGGTTCTCCCAGTCTATCTTTTTCTTTTCGTATAACTTCATACCGTGTATACCCCTTTTTTAACTTGTATCTTTCTTCTATACAGTATAGAATAAATGTGTTAAAATGTAAAATTGTGTTTTAGGAAAATAATAATATATTTTTTAAAGGAGTTATACGTAATGAACATTATTATTGCCGGCTGTGGTAAGGTCGGTTCAGCATTAGCACAACAGTTAAATGACGAGGGGCATAACATTACCATGATCGATATTGATCCTGAGCGTTTACAGCCCACATTGTCAGCTCTTGATATCCAGGGTCTGGTAGGTAACTCTACAAGCTTCGTGACCCAGCAGGAATGTGGCATAGAAGATGCCGACCTGTTCATTGCTGTAACAGGCAAGGACGAAATCAATCTATTAAGTTGCCTGATCGCTAAGAAAGCAAGCAACTGTCAGACTATTGCACGTGTTCGTAACCCTGAATATTCCAAGGAAATTTCCTATTTAAAGCAATGTATGGGAATGTCAATGGCTATTAACCCTGAATTCGCAGCCGCTAAGGAAATCGCTCACCTCATTCAGGTTCCGGATGCCATGGAAATCGACACTTTTGCCAAAGGAAGGATCGATCTGCTTCGTGTAGCAATTTCCCAGAATTCCCCACTGCATAATATGACTGTGCAGGAATTCTCCAAACATTTTAACCACGAGATCCTGATCTGTATCCTTGTCCACGACCATCAGGTAAATATCCCCAATGGTGATA
>CAYRAW010000023.1:0-20127 GCA_964422225.1 uncultured Roseburia sp. | reverse complement strand
AAATTTTCAATCTCATCAAAGCTGTGGAAATAGTAGCATTCTTTACCCAGTTTTTCGACCTCTGCCTGTAGATCTCTGGAGGTAATACCAATCGTATTCTTCTCACGGGCTGCGTAGATATCGGCAAGAATGACCTTATCTGCCAGCGTCAGAGCTTTGGCAAAGTCTTTGAGGAACGCATTGGTACGTGAATAGGTATGGGGCTGGAATACACACCAGAGAGTCTTGTGTGGATAGTTAGCCGCTGCTTTTAAGGTAGCTGTGATTTCAGTAGGATGATGTGCATAATCATCCAGAATGGTCACGCCGCCAATCGTACCCTTGTATTCAAAACGTCTGTCTGTACCGTGGAAATCAGCCAGAGATTTGAGTACTACATTGGTATCAATTCCCAGAATATCCATCAGTGCGAATACAGAGAGAGAATTGAGGATGTTATGTTCACCGACTACACCGAGTGAAACCTTTACGGAAGGAGTGCCCTTTTTTAACAGGGTATAAGAACCTCTTCCAAAATCATCAAAAGTTACATCTGTATAGCTGTAATCGCAGGAAGCGTCCTTACCGAATGTGATCACATGGCAGGGCAGATCACCTGTGATCTCATCCGGATGGTCGATACTGCCGTTAATGATCAGATAACCGTCTTCTGGCAGAAGCTGTGCAAAACGGTGGAAAGAATTCCGGATATCATTGATGTCCTTGAAGAAATCAAGATGATCTTCTTCTATATTTAATATAATACTGATACGAGGGAAGAAACTGAGGAAGGAATTGGTATATTCACATGCTTCGGTTACAAAATAGTCAGATTTACCTACACGGATATTACCACCGATGGATTTCAGAATGCCGCCAATGGAAAGAGTAGGATCATCGTTATCAGCAAGCAGTACTTCTGAGATCATAGAGGTTGTGGTGGTTTTGCCGTGGGTTCCGCTGATCGCAATAGGCAGTTTGTAATTTCTCATGATCTGTCCTAAAAGGGCAGCTCTTGTCATCATGGGAATACCGCGGCTGAAGGCTTCCTCATATTCAGGATTATCTGCCAAGATGGCAGCTGTGTATACTACCAGATCAATGTCATCTGTGATATTGGAAGCCCGTTGTCCATAAGAAATAACAGCGCCAAGAGATGCAAGGTGCTCAGTCAGTGCAGACTGTTTGGAATCAGAACCACTTACTGTGAATCCCTCATCCAGAAGAATTTGTGCAAGACCACTCATGCTGATTCCGCCAATGCCCATAAAATGAACGTGGATAGGTTGTTTGAAATTAATCTGATACATATATAATTAACCATGCCTTTCTATAGTTTAATTCTTTATCTTTGATATCATCCTATCTTACACCTAAACAGGAAACATTTCCACTTAAAAATATATACCCTCATAAATTTATTTTTTTACACAAAATAGTATAAGATTTCTGTAAACTTGTCCGATATATATTATGTAATCAAACAGGACCTTGTTTATCACAAAATCCCTGTTATTATATGCAATAATTATCTGGAATAGACCAGATAATTGAAAGAAAATATTCCAAATAATATGTAAAAATGTTCACTTTATGTAAATAGTATGATATAATCGGATTGTGTAATATGGACTTTCTATTACCGAGAATTATGCATTATAGGGGTGACAACATGATTAAGAAAGAAATGATAGCCATGCTTTTGGCAGGTGGACAGGGTTCCAGACTGGGTGTCCTGACATCTAAGATGGCGAAACCGGCAGTGGCTTTTGGCGGCAAGTACAGAATTATCGACTTTCCTTTGAGCAACTGCATCAATTCCGGCATTGACACGGTCGGTGTATTGACGCAATATCAACCATTGAAACTCAATACCCATATTGGAATTGGTATTCCGTGGGATCTTGACAGGAACATCGGTGGAGTAACGGTCCTGCCACCTTACGAGAGAAGCGACAACAGTGAATGGTATACAGGAACTGCAAATGCAATATTTCAGAATCTGGAATATATGGAGAATTACAATCCGGATTATGTACTGATCCTTTCGGGTGATCATATTTACAAGATGGATTATGAGGTAATGCTCGATTTCCATAAAGAGAGCGGAGCGGAAGTTACGATAGCAGCCATGCCTGTTCCAATGGAAGAAGCAAGCCGTTTCGGCATTGTTATTACAGATGATAAGAAGAAGATCATAGATTTTGAAGAGAAACCTGAGAAGCCAAGAAGTAATCTGGCATCAATGGGAATTTACATATTTAATTGGAAAACATTAAAAGAAGCATTGATCACGATGGCTGATCAGCCGGCACTTGATTTTGGTAAACATATTATCCCTTATTGCCATGAAAAAGGCATGCCGTTATATGCATATGAATATAACGGATACTGGAAGGATGTAGGAACACTCAGTTCCTACTGGGAAGCAAATATGGAACTGATCGATATTGTTCCGGAATTCAATCTGTATGAGGAATATTGGAGGATTTACACAAAGAGTGAGATCCTTCCACCACAGTACATTGCTTCTGACAGTGTAGTAGAAAGATGCATTATTGGTGAAGGTTCTGAAATATATGGTAAAGTATATAATTCTGTGATCGGATGTGGTGTCACAATAGGGGAAGGCACAGTAGTACGAAATTCCATTATCATGAACCAATGCCAGATCGGTAATAATTGTACGATAGAAAAAGCGATCATTGATGAATATACAGTCATTGGTGAAGGCACAGAATTAGGTACTCTGGAAGAAAAGCCTAATGAATTAAAGCCTAACATTTATAATCAGGGTCTGGTGACTATTGGTGAAAAATCCAGGATTCCCGGACATGTAAAGATCGGAAAGAATTCCGTAGTTTCCGGCGAAACCACAATTGAAGACTACCCGGAAGGCATTTTAGACAGCGGCAAGACATTAATAAAGGCAGGGGATTAGTATGAGAGCGTTAGGAGTAATTTTAGCAGGCGGAAACAATAAAAAAATGAAGGAGCTTTCCCAGAAGAGAGCGATTGCAGCAATGCCTATAGCAGGCAGTTATCGCAGTATTGACTTTGCACTGAGTAATATGTCAAATTCCCATATTCAGAAGGCAGCAGTCATTACGCAGTATAATGCAAGAAGTTTAAATGAGCATTTAAGTTCCTCAAAATGGTGGGATTTTGGACGTAAACAGGGTGGTATGTATGTATTTACACCGACTGTTACACCTGAGAGCAGCGACTGGTACAGAGGAACAGCAGATTGTTTATATCAGAATATTTTATTCTTAAAGAGAAGTCATGAACCATATGTTGTGATCGCAAGCGGTGATTGCGTTTACAAGATGGATTACAATAAAGTATTGGAGTATCACATTGCCAAAAAGGCAGATATTACGGTAGTCGTTAAGGACATGCCGGAAGATACGGATATGGAGAAATACGGTACAGTCAAGATGAATGAGGATTACCGTATTGAAGAGTTTGAAGAGAAACCTCTGGCAGCCAAATCCAGAACAGTATCCTGTGGTATCTACGTGATCAGACGTAGACAGCTCATTGAGCTGTTGGAGAAATGTGCGGATGAAGGAAGATACGATTTTGTACGGGATATCCTGATCCGTTACAAAGATCTGAAGAGAATATACGGTTATAAAATAGATGATTACTGGAGAAATATCGCATCAGTTGATGATTATTTTGAGACAAACATGGATTTCCTCAAACCAGAGATCCGCGATTATTTCTTTAAACAGTATCCGGATGTATATTCAAGGGTAGACGACCTGCCGCCTGCCAAATACAATCCCGGCTCTCAGGTAAAGAACAGCCTGGTGTCAAGTGGTTGTATCATTAATGGAACCGTAGAGGATTCTATTTTATTCAAGCAGGTATTTGTTGGCAACAACTGTTATATTAAAAACTCCATCATTTTAAATGATGTGTATCTAGGCGATAACACCCACATTGAAAACTGTATTGTAGAAAGCCGTGATACCATAAGAGCAAACTCTTATCACGTAGGGGAAAATGGAATCAAAATAGTGGTAGAGAAAAATGAGAGGTATGTTTTATAAGTAATGTTTGTGTGATGTAACTAAATTATGAAGACTTGCAAAGGGGGAACTTAAGAATGACGATTACAGATGTTCGCGTTCGTAAAATTACTAAGGAAGGAAAGATGAAGGCAGTAGTATCTATCACACTCGATGATGAATTTGTAGTACATGATATTAAAGTCATCGAAGGAGAGAAAGGACTGTTCATTGCTATGCCAAGCAAGAAATCTGCTGATGGCGAGTACAGGGATATTGCTCATCCGATCAATTCTTTCACAAGAGAGCTGATCCAGAAGACAATTCTGGAGAGCTATGAAAAAGCATTGTTAGAGCCGGACGAGACAGTATAAGTTCTGGACAAATATGAATATAAAATGTGGGGAGCGGGATACCGGAAGGTATCCCGTTTATTATGCGCCTTGCGGCGCACGTTTAAAGAAGGTTTAGTCTTTTCATGACTTGAAAAGAATGTTACGATTAGAGTATATCTTTTCATATAGAAAGGCAGGAGTAATTATGGGACAGGGAATTACAATGCAATGGAACAGACAACAGATTCAGGTAAGTGCATATGGGGATGGAATGATCCGCATCTGTGAATTAAAAAATGGCAGGCAGCCATATTCTGCGGCTGTAGAACTGACAGCAGAACAGCAACAGAAGGTGGCAGTAGCACAATATCAGGTATCAGAGCAGGGAGCGGATACGGTATTTGAAACAGCATTGCTGCGTGCCATGGTAAATCCGGATGGAACGATTACCTTTTATAATAAGAAAAATAATGAAAAACTGACATGCGTGTCAGAAGGAAAAGAAGACAGAAGGTGCACTCTTACAGAAGAAGAAAAGGCATTCATTGGAATGGAAGGACATGAAAGTCAGGATGAGGTGCAGGCAAAGGTTAATTTATCCCTATCATTGGATGAAGCAGACTGTATATATGGTCTGGGGGATAAGACGGGTGTACTCAATAAGAGAGAATATGAGTACGAGATGTGGAATTCTGATATTCCGGCGCCGCATGAGGATAATTTCAAGTCCTTATATAAATCAGTACCTTTTATGATCGTATTAAAAGAGAATGCGGTGTATGGCGTGTTCTTTGATAATCATGGCAAAAGCGCCTTTGATCTGGGTAAGGAGTATGGGGATCGCATCGGGTATCATGCAGAAGACGGAATGATGGATTATTATGTCATTACAGGAGAAAATATGGCTGAGGTTATTGGTGGTTACACCTGGCTGACCGGCCGTGTGCCACTGCCGATGCGTTGGACTCTTGGCTACCATCAGTGCCGGTGGAGCTATAAGACTGAGGCAGAAGTAAGACAGTTGGCGGCAGATTTCAGACGATATGAGATTCCCTGCGATGCGATATATTTTGACATTGATTATATGGACGGCTATCGTGTGTTCACATGGAACAAGGAGAACTTTTCAGATTCGGATCAGTTGATCGCTGATTTAAAAGAGCAGGGATTTCAGGCAGTTACCATTATTGATCCAGGTGTGAAAAAGGACGAAGATTACTATGTGTATCGTGAAGGAATCGAACAGAATTATTTTGCAAAAGATACAAATGGTAATGTCTATATCAATGCGGTATGGCCTGGAGATTCTGCATTTCCTGATTTTGGAAGACAGGAAGTTCGAGACTGGTGGGGAGAAAAGCATCAATTCCTGTTAGATAAAGGTATCATGGGCGTGTGGAACGATATGAATGAACCGGCAAGCTTCAATGGTCCACTGCCGGATGATGTTGTCTTTTCCGAAGAAGATGAGGTTACCGATCATAAGTGGATGCACAATGTCTACGGACACAATATGTCCAGGGCAACCTATCAGGGACTGCGCAAGCTAAGTGATAAACGTCCTTTTGTTATTACCAGAGCCTGCTATAGTGGTACACAGAAGTATGCTACTGTATGGACAGGGGATAATAACAGTCTGTGGACACATCTGCGTATGGCGATTCCGCAGTTGTGCAATCTGGGTATGAGCGGATATCCTTTTGCCGGGACTGATATTGGAGGATTCGGTTCTGATACGACAGGCGAACTGCTGGTGCGCTGGTATCAGGTAGGATGTTTCTCAACATTGTTCCGCAATCACAGTGCAATGGGAACGAGACGGCAGGAACCCTGGCTTTTTGGCAAGGAAAAGCTGGATATCATCAGACGATACGTTGAGCTTCGTTATGAACTGATCCCGTATTTCTATGACCTTTTCCATGAACATCTAAGCACAGGACTTCCGGTTATGAGACCATTAGTGCTGGAGTATGAAAAAGATGTCAATACCCACAATATGAATGATGAATTCATGATAGGAAGTGAAATTTTGGTGGCTCCGGTAATAGAACAGGGAGCAACGAAAAGGCTGGTCTATCTGCCTGAGGGTGAGTGGTTCGATTACTGGACGAAGGAACGTATAGCCGGAGGTCAGTATATCATCAGGGATGCCCCTCTGGATACCTGCCCTGTCTATGTGAAAGCAGGCGCGATCCTGCCTAAATATCCGGTAGAAGCCTATATTGGAACAAAGGAGCAGAAGAAGCTGATCCTGGAGGTCTATGCAGGGAACGGAGAATACGAGCATTATCAGGATGATGGGCTGGATTTTGCCTATGAACAGGGGGCTTATAACCTGTATCACTTTGGTCATACGGGCAATGGAGAGCTGGAAGAGAAAATGCTACATGAAGGTTATCCGAGATATGAAGAAGTAGAGGTAAAATATATTCCTTGACAATAGAACAAATATTCGATACGATATATTTATTGTTCTAAGAAGAAAGGCTGGTAAATTAATGGCAAGCTGTGATACCTGTGCATATAATGTATATGACGATGATGACGAGTGTTACTATTGTGAAGTAGATATGGACGAAGATGACGCAGTCCGCATGAGCGAAGGACACTATAAGGAATGTCCTTTTTATCGAAACGGTGATGAATACGCGGTCGTACGCCATCAAATGTGATGGCGGGACAAATGGAAAAGAGGAAAGTATGTATATAATAGCAGGGTTGGGTAATCCAACGAAGGAATATGATAATACTAGACACAACATCGGTTTTGCGGCAATCGATGCACTGGCTGATAAATATGGGATCAGCGTCAGTGATGTGAAGAATAAAGCACTGCTGGGTAAGGGAGTCATCAATGGCAATAAGGTCATGCTGTTGAAGCCACTCACTTACATGAACCTGAGCGGAGAGGCAATACGTGCCGCCGTAGACTATTATAAGATAGATGAGAAAGATGAACTTATTGTTATCTATGATGATATCAGTCTGGATGTGGGACAGCTCCGCATCCGTAAGAAAGGCAGTGCAGGCGGGCACAATGGAATCAAGAACATCATCCTGCATTTGGGACATGATACATTCCAGAGAATCAAGATCGGCGTGGGAGAGAAGCCCAAAGGATATGATCTGGCAGATTATGTATTAGGACATTTCTCCCAGGAAGAACTGGTCATTATGAAGGAAAGTCTGGAGAAGGTATGCGGTGCAGTAGAACTGATGCTGGAAGGCGACGTGGATGCTGCCATGAACCAGTATAATAAAAAAGCATAAACAGCAAGGTATTGAAGTAAAGGACCTGCAGGTTACAGAAAGGTATGGATCGTAGCGTGAATACAATATTGGCGCCTCTTAGAGAGCTGGGTGAATATGAGGATATTCTCGGACAACTGAATAAACAACAGGGAAAAGTCAGTGTGAGTGGATGTGTGGACTCCCAGAAGCTTCATATGATATATGGTCTGAGTGGAGATTATGATGTGAAGCTGATCGTAACATATAGTGATATGAAGGCGAAGGAACTGCTGGATGACTGCAAGCTTTACTGTAGGGAATCCTATTATTTTCCGGCGAAGGATCTGATCTTTTATCAGGCAGACATCCATGGTAATCAACTGACGAAAGAACGTGTAGCTGTTCTGCGTAAGCTCCTGGAGGGAGAACCGATCACTATTGTAACGACATTTTCAGCTCTGATGGCACATCAGCTTCCCCTGTCCGTATGGAAGGAGAATGTCATTGAAATCGCACAGGGTGGGATTGCCGAGGAAGCGGCGATTGCCAGAAAACTTGTAGAGATGGGTTATGAGAAGAATTATCAGGTAGAAGCACCCGGTCAATTCTCGATCCGCGGCGGTATTGTGGATATCTTTGACCTGACGAGAGAGAATCCGGTGCGTATCGAACTATGGGGGGACGAAGTAGAATCTATCCGATCCTTTGATATGGAAAGCCAGCGCTCTATTGAAAATATGACACAAGTGTCAATTTATCCTGCTACAGAATTGATCTTGTCCAAAAAGGCACTGGAAGATGGTTTGACAAGAATGGAGAAGGATTGCAAGAAATCGGCTGCTTTTTTCAGGGAAGAGACAAAGCCCGAAGAGGCTCACAGGCTGGAGCAGTCTGTAGCAGAGTTAAAAGAGCAGGTAACGCAGTTCCAGTCTTTTGTAAATCTGGAGAGTTATATAGGCTATTTCTATGAGGAAACCCAGTCACTGGTAGATTTTGTGACTGGCAGGAAGCTGTGTATCTGTCTGGATGAACCGGCGAGAATAGAAGAGCATGCAAATGCAGTTGAACTGGAATTCAGAGAAAGCATGTCTGCCAGAGCACAGAAGGGTTATATTCTGCCTGGACAGATGGATGTTTTGTATGGAGCAAAGGAGATCTATGCAAGGCTTGAGAAGAACAGACTGCTGGCGCTTAGTACGATGGAATACAAAGGGTTCCCTGTAAAGTTCGCTGATCGCTATACGGTCAATGCCCGTAATGTATCTTCTTATAATAACAGTTTCCCGGAACTTGTAAAAGACCTGAATCACTATAAGAAAAATGGATATCGTGTCCTTCTGGTTTCAGCCTCTGCAACAAGGGCGAAGCGACTGGCAACAGATCTGATGGACGAGGGGTTAAATGCCTTTTATTCCGATAATTCCCAAAGAGAGCTGCAACCGGGTGAAATTATGACTTTTTATGGAAATGTGCTGAAGGGATTTGAGTATCCGATGCTTAAATTCGTAGTCATTTCGGAATCCGATATTTTTGGAAAACAGAACCGTAAGAAGAAAAAGAAGAAAGTCTATGAAGGACAGAAGATCAGAGATTTCTCAGACCTGAAAATTGGTGATTATGTCGTCCATGAGAATCATGGACTGGGTATATATAAAGGTATTGAAAAGGTAGAGGTCGACAAGGTCGTAAAGGATTATATCAAAATAGAATACAGGGATGGCGGTAATCTCTATATTCTGGCAACGGGACTGGATGTTATTCAGAAATATGCCTCTGCCGATGCTGCCAAGCGTCCGAAACTGAATAAACTTGGAACACAGGAATGGACTAAAACCAAGTCCAGAGTGAAAAGTGCAGTCAATGAAGTGGCAAAGGATCTTGTGGAACTGTATGCGCTTAGACAGGAGAAACAGGGATTTGCTTTTGGGCATGATACGGTCTGGCAGCAGGAATTTGAAGAAATGTTTCCTTTTGAAGAGACGCAGGATCAGTTGCTTGCAATCGAAGCTACCAAGGCAGATATGGAGAGCAACCGTATTATGGACAGACTGATATGCGGTGATGTAGGGTATGGCAAGACGGAAATTGCGATCAGGGCAGCGTTTAAGGCGGTACAGGATGGCAAGCAGGTTGCTTTTCTGGTGCCGACCACAATTCTTGCACAACAGCATTACAATACCTTTGTACAGAGAATGAAGGATTTTCCGGTACGTGTGGATATGCTGTCAAGATTCCGTACTGCCGGTGAACAGAAGAAAACACTGGAGGACTTAAAAAAAGGACTGGTTGATATTGTGATCGGAACGCACCGTCTGTTGTCCTCGGATGTGAAATATAAAGATCTGGGGCTTCTGATCGTGGATGAGGAACAGCGTTTTGGAGTACGTCATAAGGAGAAGATCAAACAGGTCAAGGACACGGTAGATGTACTGACATTGACTGCAACGCCGATTCCGAGAACTTTGCATATGAGTCTGGTCGGAATCCGTGATATGAGTGTTCTGGAAGAAGCGCCAAGTGAGAGACAGCCGATCCAGACGTATGTTATGGAATATAATGAAGAGATGGTCAGAGAAGCCATTGTCAGAGAACTATCCAGACAGGGACAGGTCTATTATGTATATAACAGGATCAATAATATCGCAGAGATCACTGACAGAATACAGGCATTGGTACCGGAGGCAACAGTCGCATATGCGCATGGACAGATGAAAGAGCATGAACTGGAGAAGATCATGTTCGGGTTTATCAATGGGGAGATAGATGTTCTGGTATCTACTACGATCATAGAGACGGGACTGGATATTTCCAATGTAAATACCATGATCATTCATGATTCGGACAATATGGGGCTTTCACAGCTTTATCAGCTCAGGGGAAGAGTGGGACGTTCTAACAGAACTTCCTATGCATTTCTTATGTATAAAAGAGATAAAATGCTTAAGGAAGTTGCAGAGAAGAGATTGCAGGCAATTAAGGAATTTACGGATCTGGGCAGTGGATTTAAGATCGCCATGAGGGATCTGGAAATCAGAGGTGCAGGAAATCTGCTGGGAGAACGTCAGCATGGACATATGGAGGCTGTTGGCTATGATCTGTATTGTAAAATGCTAAACGAAGCAGTTAAGACCTTAAAAGGAACAAAGAAGCTGGCAGAGGATTTCAATACGTATGTTGATATGGATGTAGATGCGTTCATTCCACCATCTTATATTGTGAACGAGGCACAGAAACTGGATATCTATAAGAGGATCGCCAGCCTTGAAAACGAAGCAGAATGCGAGGATATGAAGGCAGAACTGTTAGACAGGTTCGGCAGTGTACCAAAGTCTGTGGATAACCTGATCAGAATTTCTCTGGTACGTGTACAGGCGCATGAAAGATATGTAACGGAAATTAAGGGAAAAGTAGGCTGTATCACATTCTATATGGAACCATATGCGCCAGTACATGTAGAAAAGCTGCCGGAACTTTTGGATAAATACCCTAAGACATTACAATTCAGTGCCAAAGGGACGCCTAATTTCGTTTTAAAATATAAAAAATACGGACTTGTGGAAAAGGAAGCTGACCTGATGATCAGTCTGACACAGCGAATCCTTAAGGATATGGCTGTCCTTTATACTGAGTGATTGTTGGCAGTGACTGTTAATAAAAGGAGGAATTCGTGTGAAAAATGAATTTTTCATACGAAAATTTGTGCCTGCGGCTCAAAGTTTGCAGGTTACGGAAAGGTATGGTGATTAAGATGGAGTACAGAACAATGGACAACATGGGGGCTGATCAAAAAGCTGGGATTTCTGCCAGATCCAGCTCAATTATATGGATAAGGACAGTCAGGCAACATTAAAGGGGGTAGAACTGGCGCAGAAGCTTGGAATCCCAATGGTTATTATGGAACCGGTAAAGGGTGGTTCGCTGGCAAATCTGCCCGATGATATCACATCCATATTCAAAAGCATCAGACCAGAGGCATCGACTCCTTCCTGGGCATTACGTTATGTAGCAACGTTTCCTAATGTGAAGGTGGTACTCAGTGGTATGTCCAATATGGAGCAGGTAGAAGATAATCTGGATACCTTTGGCGATTTTAAACCGCTGGATCAGGAAGAACAGGAAGCTGTTGCACAGGTATCAGATGCACTTCGGAAACGTGTAAAGAATGGCTGTACAGCCTGTAAATATTGTATGCCATGTCCTGCCGGAATCAATACCCTATTTCATATATTTATATGCAATAGGGTATTTTTAAATAAAATTATTAGAAAATTTCATTAAATTGTGGAAAAAACATAAAAAATATTGTATAATGACTTAAAGCGTGAGGATTACATAATCTATAGACCATAAAATATGGAGAGAAGAGGGCGCAGATGAGTGAGGGTAGATATAATATTCCGAAGCAGTATCGGGTAGAGAAGGGAATGCCATTACAGGCATTATATCCAAGAATCGAGAACGAAAAATGCAGAGAAATCTTTGAAACAGAGATTGTAAGTATGGAATGGTGTTATCATATTACAGATGGAGAAAGCACAACGAATCTGGCAGATCTGCTGAGAAGAAAAGGGATATCTGTATTTGAAGTGATCACTAGGCATAAGGTGTCTCCGGAACTGATGACAGAAGTATTTGCAGGTCTGATCCAGAAGAGGTTTATTATGATATATTTATGCGAACAGGAATTGGCAATGGCGACTTTTATTCCAGACTCGAATACAGGCGTAGGAAAAGTGTGCGCAACAGATTTTTATCCTTATGACTCATCGCGTATGATTGAAATACTTGATTTTGCACAGGATGCAGACAAAAAGGTAGAAGAAATACATGACAGGATATTATCGGTAATACGGCAGCAGAAAAGAGTCATTATGATTGAGAAGGCATTTGCAAATCTGCATAAAAATACAGAGAAAGAACCGGATCTGGAATATGAATTCAGTGAAGAGAATCTTGAGAAGATAAGAGAAGATGCCAATTATGTACAGGAACAATTAAGAGTAGATATAAAGGCATAAGATTGACCAGAGGATAGAGGGGATACTATGGACAATGGAATACATAGGGCAACGGCAGCCACGGTGCTTAATTCATTAAGTGGCGGTGTGGTTCCGCGAGTCGGATTAGAGTACATTACAGTGGGAAGAAGAGGTGAGATTGCTGCATTGCTACAGGATGTGGCAATGATCGAGTCTGGTGGCTGTGCTATGCGTTTTATTGAAGGACAGTATGGAAGCGGAAAGACGTTTCTTTTGTATGCACTTAAAAATCATGTATTAGAACGCAATTTTGTTGTATCTGATGTGGAATTGTCCGTAGATAAAAGGTTAGTGGGAAATAAAGGACAGGGATTGGCTGCTTATCGTGAGTTGATGCGAAATTTGGCAACCCAGGCGTGTCCGGATCATGGTGCGCTCAGACCAATACTTGACAAATGGATATCAAAGCTTGAAAATGAGGTGGAGCAGGAATGTGGGCTGATACCCGGGCATGAAAGTTTTGACATTAAGGTAAGCCAGAAAGTCCACAGTGTAGCTTCTTCTATGGAAGAAAGAGTAAATGGCTTTGATTTCGGCAAGGTAGTGTCACTTTATTACAAAGGACACAGGATGGGCGATGACAAACTGCAGCAGAAGGCGTTTCGCTGGTTGTGCGGAGAGTACCGTACGAAATCCGAGGCAAAATCCGATTTGGGCATAAGTCTGATCATAACGGATGACAACTGGTATGATTTTATTAAATTATGGGCAGATTTTATGGTAAAAGTCGGTTATGCAGGGCTCTATATCTGTATGGATGAACTTGCGAGTATTTATGAGATACCAAGTAAGGTAGGGCGTGACTATAATTATAGCAAATTGCTGACAATCTATAATGATATCTTGCAGGGGAAAGCATTTCATCTTGGGTTTCTTATGGGAATTACCAGGGAAGCCATGGAGGATTCTGTAAGGGGAATCTATGGTTATGAACCATTGCGCTCGAGACTTCAGGATAAAATGTCTGCTCATGCTGCACTGGGAAACTTGAGGGATATGGCGGCTCCGGTGATTCACTTATCACCGCTCAATCCGGGAGAAATTTATGTATTAATTGAAAAAATCACACAATTACATGGCATCGTATATGAATATGAGCCTAGACTGGAACATGATGATTATATTTACTTTCTTAAGAATCAGTATGCAAGGGCTCATAATACAGGAGAACTGACAGCAAGGGATATGATCCGTAATTATATCACATTATTAAATCTGACACAGCAGAACAGTGACAGATCCAAAGAAGAGATTCTGTATGCCTGTGAACATGATGATATTAGGTAATTGTTCAGAAAAAAATGACAAGAGAAATGACAAGAGAAATGATAGAACCAAAAGAAATAATCAGAACAGGGCGCAAAACGATAGCACTTGAAATCAATGCAGAGGGTGAGCTGATCGTCAGAGCGCCTTTTTATGCATCACAGACACAGATCATGGATCTGGTCAGACGAAAACAGGACTGGATATGTGATAAGACGGAACAGATGCTTCAAAGAAGGGAGAATCAACCCAGACTTGGGATCAAAGAAGGCGATACACTGTATTATCTGGGACAAACATATCCGGTCGTAAGAAGTAAGGGTACCTTAGGGACTTTTGATGGGAAATGTTTTAGGCTTCCACAAGGAAAGTCTACAGGAGAGATGCTGACTGCCTGGTATCATAAACAGGCTGATAAGATCATAAAACCCAGAGTGGCATTGTTTGCAGAGAAAATGCAGGTACAACCGGCAGGGGTAAGAATTACGTCAGCACGGACACGCTGGGGATCGTGCAGTTATGTTAACCATATTAATTTTAGCTGGCATCTTGTGATGTGCCCGCCGGATGTGATAGACTATGTGGTAGTACATGAGTTGTGCCACATATGGCACAAAGACCATAGTAAGTTGTTCTGGGCAAGTGTAGCAGAGTATGATCCGGATTATAAGGAGCATAGACACTGGCTGCGGGAACATGGAGTATTGATGGAGGAGAACTGGTGATTCGTGCGGTAATATTTGATATGGATGGTGTGCTGATCGATACAGAGAAGCATTACAATGCAGCCTGGTGCCAGGCAGCAAAAGAAGCAGGATTTCCTTTTACAAGGGAGCATGCATTATTGCTTAGAAGCTGTGAGGCACAGGAAGGTGAACGCCTGATGCAGGGTATTTTCGGAACAGGTTTTGATTATTATGCGATCAGGGAGCGCAGGAGGGAACTTGTGAAGGAACGTCTGGACCGGTATGGATTGGAGAAGAAGCCATATGTGGATGAGGCTCTTAAATATCTGCGTGCAAAAGGCATAAAGACGGCAGTAGCGACAGCAACAGCACTGGATATTACAAAATCGCATCTTACCAGCGTTGGAATCTATGATCTTTTTGACAGTGTGGTCAGTGCCAAGAATGTGGCACATGGTAAACCTGCACCGGATGTTTATCTGTATGCATGCAGGCAGATAGGGGAAGAACCAGAGAATTGTCTTGCAGTAGAAGATTCTCCTAATGGTATTATGTCTGCATACGCTGCAGGAATCCGTCCTGTTATGGTACCTGATCTGACCAGACCTGATGAAGAACTAGGCAGGTATCTGTATGCCTGCATAGATTCTCTGGCAGGTCTGCGTGATGTTGTTGACAGCAAAGTTTAGGGAGAATACGCTCTTTTTAGTGTAGAATCAGCATAAAAAGGAGTTGCAGCATGGAAAATGAAGTAATGGAAAAGCCAGATTATGTAGAAGAACTGGTCAGACTGATCAGAAGTGATGAATCAGATGCGGCGATAGCCGAGAAGATAGATAATTACCATGATAACGATATTGCGTCCGCTCTGGATGAACTCAATGAAAATGAACGTAAGAAGCTGTATCAGATATTGGGAGTGGAGCGTGTATCTGAGATCTTTGCATATGTTGATGATGTTGGAAAATATCTGGAAGAGATCGAACTGGAAAAGGCAGCCGATATTATCGAGAACATGGATGCTGATGATGCGGTAGATGTTCTGGAAGAAGTAGATGAAACAACACGTAAGCAATTGATCGAGTTGATCGATGAAGAATCCAAAGAGGATATCAAACTGATCTGTTCCTATGAGGAGGATGAGATCGGTAGTAAGATGACTACCAACTTCATCGAGATCAGCAGGCGTCTGACTGTAAAGCAGGCAATGAGGGAACTGATCGCCAAGGCAGAAGAAAATGATAATATTACCACAATCTATGTAAAAGATGATGATGGGACATTTTATGGCGCTATCAATTTAAAAGATCTGATCGTGGCGAGAGGGTATACAGACCTGGATTCTCTGATCAGTCATTCCTATCCGTATGTCCGTGACCATGAATCCATTGCCGATTGTATTGAGCAGTTAAAGGATTATGCAGAAGATTCCATCCCGGTACTGAATGATGATAATGAATTACTGGGTGTTATCACGGCACAGGATATCGTGGAAGTTGTAGATGACGAGATGGGTGATGACTATGCAAAACTGGCTGGTATGTCTGAAGAGGCTGATCTGGAAGAGAGTTTGCCTGAAAGTATCAAGAAACGTCTGCCGTGGCTGGTAGTACTTCTGGGACTGAGTTTATGTGTTTCCACTGTAACGGGAATGTTCGAGAATGTTATCTCCCATCTGGCGATCATTGTAAGCTTTCAGTCATTGATCCTTGGTATGTCCGGTAATGTCGGTACACAGTCTCTTGCGGTAACGATCAGAGTGCTGATGGATGAGGATCTTTCGGCAGGACAGAAATGGTCATTGATCTTTAAAGAAGCCAGGATCGGTTTTTGTAATGGATTGATGCTGGGGGTTTTGGCTTTTGCCTTCATTGGTACGTATGTGTGCCTGTTTAAGGGCAGAGGTGTTCAGTATGCTTTTTCCATTTCCGCATGTGCAGGAATCGCACTTATGCTGGCAATGACCATATCAAGTGTAGTAGGTACAGTAGTGCCAATGTTCTTTCACAAAGTAAAAGTCGATCCTGCAGTTGCATCAGGACCGTTGATTTCTACGGTAAATGACTTTGTTGCGGTAGTGACATATTATGGATTGGCATGGATATTATTGATTCATGTTCTTCACTTATAAAAGATATGATATAGAAATAACTGTTTGAAACTGTAAAATTAGAAAAAAGTTTCAAACAGTTATTTTTTACTCTTTACAGATATTGAAAATAAAGGTACAATAAATAAGACGTATGAGTAGTTGATGTAATACAAGGGAGGTATCTGTGTGGAGGATCAAATGATCATTAATTTATTTAAAGAACACTCGGATGAAGCAGTGCCAAATCTGAAACAAAAATATGGAAAATTATGTAATACATTATCTTTTGATATATTGCAGGATGAAGAAGCCACAGAGGAATGTGTTGAGGATATATTTAATAAAGTTCAGGAGGTGATTCCTGACCAGGAAGCTGACTCACTGCCTGTCTGTCTATGCAGGATAACCAGGGAAATGTCATTAAGAAAATATAAGGTCAATCGGGAAAATGTGAAAAATCCTATATTTTTTGTCATTGCCGGAGAAATGAACAGATGGATCAGAGACAAAGAAAATGTAGAGGACAAGCTTACGGTAAGTGAGATGGCAGAGTGTATCAATGAAGCCCTGGAGATGATGGAAGAAGAAGAGAGAGCTGTTTTTATGCATCGTTACTGGTTCTGTAAGTCCTATGATGAATTGCAGGTGGATTTGGGGATGAGCATGAAGAAGATTGGGCGATGCCTTGATCAGAGCATGGAAAGGATCAGAAAGTGTTTGTCAGAAAGGGGCTATCAATGATGGATTTTGAGAATTTGACGTATTCCGTTTCAGAAATAGATGACAAATATGTAGCTGAAGCAGTGGAATATTTTAACAGGAGAAAACCCGCACGTATTCTGAAAAAAATTCAGGTAGAACTTTCCTTTTGGGGTAGGATGTTTGTTTTTGGCCTGACAATTTTATTTCTGACGGCGGCTCTTGGATATGCCCGGCCATATTATATCGTAAATTCAGTTTTTACGGATGCTATTATGTATATGACGCCAGAGAAGGAAGCGTGTGAGGATAATGGAATTATCTTTAAAGTAGAATCTGTCAGTACAGAAAATGCGCAGGCAACAATGTACATATCAATACAGGACACACAGAGGAACAGAGTCAATGCAGTAACACAGTTGGAGGGATATTGCAGGATTTTTACGATCCGTGATGAACTTATCAGTTGTGTAATGTCAGAGTATGATGCTTTACAGCGTAAGGCAACATATCGGATTCTGATATGTCATCGAAATGGGAAAAAAATGGGAGGCAGAAAACTTATATTGAGGATGTATCAATTTATGGATGGTGAAGAACCTGTGCAGGGAAAATGGAAAGTAGCAGTACAGGTCTGATGATATTTTAAGAATAATTCTCCGTTTTTTCCACATAATAACTCCAAAGCTTGAAATTAGCAGAATAATTAAGTATGGAGGAAAATCAGCATGAAAGCTACAGGAATTGTTCGCCGTATAGATGATCTGGGTCGTATCGTAATTCCAAAAGAGATTCGAAGAACTCTAAGGATCAGGGAGAGTGATCCACTGGAAATTTTTACGGATCATGAAGGTTCGATCATTTTGAGAAAGTATTCACCAATTGGTGATATGGGAAGCTTTGCCAAACCTTATGCAGAAAGTCTGGCACAGGTGTCCGGCCATATGGCGCTGATTGCCGACAGAGATCAATTCATAGCTGCAGCGGGCAGTGGAAATAAACAGTTGATCGGAAAAACACTCAGTAAAGAGATGGAAGATAAAATGAATGCCAGAGAGACTGTATGCGCATCCAGAGATGACCTGCAGTATGTTCCTGTTACAGAAGATGAAACCGACGGCTTTTGTCACGAAGTCATGATTCCGATTCTGGCGCAGGGAGACATCATAGGAGCAGTAGTTCTTTTATCCAATGATGAAGCGAATCCCATGAGCGAAGTAGAATTAAAACTGGCACAATCAGCAGCGGGATTTCTTGGAAAACAGATTGAACAATAATGGTAATAAAAATACCTGTTCAGGAATTTACGGTAAATTCTGAACAGGTATTTTTATTATGCTACATAATTATACATAAAGATAAAATGACAAATACTGCCGCCCATGACGAACAGATGGAATATTTCATGGGAGCCGAAAGATTTGTGCAAAGAATCGAATACAGGTAGTTTCAAGGCATAGATGATACCTCCGATCGTATAGATGATACCGCCTGCAAGAAGCCATCCAAATGCTGCATGAGGCAGGGTGTTCCATAAAGTACCAAAAACCAGCAGACAGGTCCAGCCCATTGCGATGTAAATAACGGAAGAAAACCATTTAGGACAGGTGATCCAGCAGGCTTTTATGATCATTCCGACGAGGGCAGTTCCCCATACAATAGCTAAAAGCGAGTAGCCTATTTTGCCACCGAGAACGATCAGGCATACAGGTGTGTATGAACCTGCGATCAGAACGAATATCATCATATGGTCAATCTTACGAAATGTACGAAGTACCTTCTCAGAGACACATGTAACACTGTGATAGGCAGTGCTTGCGCCATATAATAAGATCATGCTGCCTGCAAAAATTGCCATGGCAAGCATATTTATTGTATTTCCATGTGCCTTCATTATAAGTGGTGAAGCAGCGACCAGAGCCATTAAGCATGCGATAAAATGGGTAATGGCACTTCCGGGTTCTCTGATTGTTAATTGCATAATAATTACCATTCCTTTCCAAAATTTATATATACGCTCTCTTCTGTATGCATAAAATATTACAATCTACAACATGTAGTATCAATTACTACATGTGGGATAAAATAATACTACGTCATATTGTAAGCGTTGTCAAGAATAATTATGCAAAAAAAAGAGGACTCTTAATCCTCTTCTATGACCTGAATCTCCAAATAATCAAAATCAATGGATTCAATAAAATTGTCTGCTGTAAATCGGGCTTTATCATGTCTCTTGAATTCTGTGATCGTAGAATCCAGCCAGATCGGTTTGCCCAGGTCGAATTGATAGCAGACTTCTTCTATCGCATGAAAGACTTTATGAGTCCTGGTATCCGCTGATCCATCACAAATGACAGTATCGCGTAACAGGTGGTTGTCTTTGATTATTTTTGCCCAAAGTCGAAACATAATGAAATATTCTCCTGTTCGTGGTATATTTATGAACCGGAGTCTTGACAAAAGACTCCGGGACAGTTAAAGTATAGCATAAAATTTACAGGATGGTCATATAAATATTATAATGGCTATAAAAGTTCGTCATATGCTATAATGAAATAGTAAGGTACAAAAGTACCTTTGGAAATTTGCAGATTACTGAAAGGTATGAGGTTTATATGGAATATCAACTTAGCAATAGTTCAGATGTGGATAATTGGAAAGAGGTTATCCTTGTATATAGTTCAGCATTAAAAGAAATCAGTACTAAGATCGAGATTCTCAACGATGAATTTCAACATGTACATAGGTATAATCCAATTGAACATATCAAATCCCGTA
>CAYRAW010000022.1:4473-20219 GCA_964422225.1 uncultured Roseburia sp. | reverse complement strand
AATATTATAAAAAGTACAAATCATGCATTATCATGCATATTACATACTTTTACTCGAAACTAAAAAGAAAAACACTAATTTAGTTGTTACTTAAACATTATAGTATTGACTTCATATTTTAAATATATTATGATTAAAAATGTAAAGTAGTAAAAGAATAGTAAAGGACTTGATAAAATGCTGTATTTTCAATCTATCGGTGAAGCAGAGGCTGTATTCAAAGCCCTTAGCACACCTATGCGCCTGAAAATCATGGAAATGATATATGAGAATGATTCCCTGAGCATGAATGATCTGGCTGAAGCTCTTGGATTGACGAACGGTGCGATCTCCATGCATGTAAGCAAACTGGAGGAGGCCGGACTTGTGCGTATCAAAACAACTTCCGGTAAAAGAGGAACCATGAAGATCGTGCGCCCCAAATACGACCGTCTAATGATCGATCTGGCACCGGTCAAAGAAGCCAGACACTGTTATACAGATGATATTCGTATTGGTTACTATACTACATGTCACGGTACGCCTACCTGTGGACTCGCTACCAGTAAGGAAATCATAGGCTCTCTTGATGATCCTCGTGTATTTTCCTTTCCTGACAGATTCAACGCAGGTATTCTGTGGTTTACAAGCGGATATGTAGAATACAATCTTCCCAATCACTTACAGCCGGGGCAGACCCTGACAGAACTGCATATATCTTTTGAAATTTCTTCAGAATGTCCTAATACGAACGAAGATTATCCATCTGATATTTATTTTTCTATCAATGATGTATCTCTTGGTATGTGGATCAGTCCTGGTGATTATGGTTCCAGAAGAGGCTATGTATCACCGGCATGGTGGCCTGAACCTCTCAATCAGTATGGACTGCTCAAGACTCTGATCATTAATAATGAAGGTACTTTTATGGATGGCACAAAGAAGCTTTCCAGCACAACCATCCAGGATCTTAATATTGACTATAACAGTTATATTACATTTCGTTTTGAAGTTCCCAAAGATACTGCCAACTGCGGTGGCTGTACCCTGTTTGGTGAAGATTTTGGCGACCATAATCAGGCAATTCGGATCAAAGCCTATTATGAAGAAGATAACGAAGCAGAAACAACAAATCAGGAATAACAATAATACCTTGCGGAGAATGTAATTCGCCGCAAGGTATTATTTTATTTACTGCCCCATGCAGTGACATTGTTGCCAAGTACCGTAAAGGTCATAACCACTTCTCGTTCCTTCTGATTAAAATAAAGCTTCTCACTTGGCATTTTCAGGAATACTCCCTGATATGTTACGCCCTCCAGAGTAATGGTCATATTGGGACTGCCTTCTTCATAAGTCCAGCTTCCTGTCAATTCTCCTGTCACGCCGCCATCTTCGTTCAGCGTGATATGGGAAGGCTGCATGATTCCTACCGTGGCTTTTCCAGCCTTCTGATAATAAGTAGTTGGTGTATGAATAATGAATTCATATTCACCACACATCTGCTCCATATCATAACCAGTCTTGGATATATGCTCTCCTGTATATTCATACGGTGCTGCCACAAGCCAGCCTGCTTCATTTACAAAAAGCTGCTGTACTCTGACCTCATGTGCCTCTGTAATGCCATTTTTACCCTCGGCAAAACGGCTGTGATATACCATGTAAATCTCGCCGTCTTCACTGACATAGGCTGAATTATGTCCCTGTGCGACACGCGTCTCACGGTTGCCAGACCAGTCATAACTGCCCATAATACGAACTCCGATATTGGTAAACAGATTGTTCTCCTGACTGGTATAGACTGCAGAATTACCTGCTTCATCCACGTATGGACCTGTTATGTTCTCAGAACGGAATATTCTGATCTGATAACCGCCTTCTGCTACCAGTCCACCATAAGAGAGAAACAGATAATAATAACCATCCTTATAGATGATAAACGGTCCCTCACCGGATACACTGCAGCCGCCTGCCAGTTTATATCCATAATAGGCATCTGACTGATTCGGTACGGTTTCATAGGTTGTCGCATAGTCACGCAGTCCTGTTTCTTCATCCAGCTTTAAGAGATAGATACCGCCAAACCAGGAACCAAACACCATCCACAGGTTTCCTTCCTCATCATAGGTCACACAGGGGTCAATGGCATTAAGTTTCGTGTTGGTCGTGGACTGATATCTGGTCAGATCCGCTCCCTCCCCCAATACCTGATACACATCGGTAAGTTCTGCCGGATGCTTATCTCCTGCATCAAATCCTGAATACACCACCGGACCTCCATATTCATAAGGTCCTTCTATGGAATCTGCTGTCAGCATGACGATGACAGAATTCCAGTCATCACCATTCACACTCATATACATGCAGTATTTATCCATTTTCTCATTATAAATAACATCCGGCGCCCATAGATTACCCTTCAGCTCCGGGTTGGTATCTGTCCTGCAATAGTTCTCCCATTCCCTGCCGAATAACTCCGGGTATTCAGAATTGATATTCATAGTAAAGCTCTGCCAGTTCATCAGATCTGTACTCTTTGCCCATGCCATATGAGAGCCAAATACATAATATGTTCCCTTATCATAAACTACCGATGGATCATGCACAGTTACTCTGCTTACTGACACCTCTGTCATTTCCTGTGCTGCCTCCTCCTGCTGCCTTGTCTCCTGCACGGTCTCCCCCTCCTGCGTTACACTTTCTTCTATGCTTCCTGTCTCTGTTTCCGGTTCTTTGTTTTGTTCCACTGTACCTGCACAGCCACAGCAGCCTATTATAACCGCTAACATGACAGCCGCTATTTTATATGGATTTTTCATTCTACGCCTTTCTGAAAAATGGGCATCGATCGATGCCCATTTTCATCACCCATTCTTAGTAATTCAATTCAATCCCGATCATTGCATAAGCTTCCTTTGCAGCCTCCAATGCAGCCTTGTTAGCTTCATTGCCCTTCTGCTCAAGCTCTGCTACGAAGTCGTTAGCATTCTTACCCTCTAAACGAACCTGATCTTCAACACCTAATGTATCACCTACTGCGAAGTAAGAGGTGCTCAGGAAACTGGAGAATCCAGGAATCTGGCAGTCACCGAAAGGAACAGGATTCTTGCAGTTTGCAAAGAAATCATCGAAGTACTTACCATATTTGGTATCTTCATCCGCCGTTACCAGATCTTCGCCATTTACAGGATCAAATACAGACTGATAAGTTCTTGTCTGTGCTGTAGGATAGAAAGACTGCTGGAATTCTTTCCAGATCTCTTCATCCATTGTAATAGGGCAAGGCATTGCCTGTCTGTATAAAGGCAGATCTGCATATGTCTCTACATCCTGATAAGCATCTAATTTAGCCTGCCAGCCTTCTACACCCCAGCCCATCCATTTGAGCAGTTCATATGCTTCTCTTGGATGCTCTGTAGAAGAAGAAATACCACCAAAGTCAAGTACGCCAAATACATAGCCATCATCACTTACAGGTGTTGTATAAGGTACCCATTCCATACCACGGTTTCTGTAGTCAGGTGTATCAAAGAGATTCAGATAGGTCCACCATGCATCTAACTGGAAACCAAGCTTACCTGTGTAGGCAGCCCACATTGTTCTGTCTCCTGTCCAGGCTTCCATCTCATCTGTATCACCATAAGGTGCGTGATACTTGCCATTTACCAGCTCTGCCCACTGATTTACACCGGCTGCCCACTGTTCCATGTTATAGCCTGTGCCATCCCAGCCAAATTCACCGATACATCCTGAACCGTGAGCGACTGGATAATAAGTTACCAGTGAATGATACTGGTTGAAACCATAAGTTCCTGCATCTGTATTGGTTGCTGCCTTAAAGGAATCGATCATCTCATCCCAGGTCCAATTTGTAGAAGGTGCTTCGATATTTAATGTCTCGAATACGTTCAGATCACAGTAAATAGCATCCGGGAAGAACTTGATCGGAGTTGCCAGCTTCTTATCTGTTCCATAGTATCCCAGCTTTGCATTATTAATAGAAGGCAGGATATTCTCATTCTCTGGATCGTTCTCCCAATATGGTGTCATATCACCCAGCAATGCATTGGAAAGGGCAAAGTCACAGTTACCAAGGATCATGAAACAATCCGGTGTCTGACCTGACTGTACCAGATTCAACAGTGTATCGTTATAGCCATCTGTTGAGAAAGCCTGTGTCTCTACCTTGATATTAGGATATTTTGCCATAAAAGCATCTGCAACTGCATTGACAAGCTGTTCATTATCAAAATGCATATAAGTCAGTGTGATCTCATCTGTCGTCATTTCCGGCAATGCAGAAGCCTCTGCCTCTGTTGCTCCCTGTGTTGCTGTGCCTTCTGTCTGCGCTGTTGATGCATCAGCCTGTGTCCCATTGTCTGTTGTCTGCGCCGGTGCAGCAGAACTGCCACATCCTGTCAGCATTCCCGTTACCAGAGAAGCTGCCATCATCATACTTACTACTTTCTTCTTCATTTCATTTCCTCCTTAAATTTTATATAATGTTTTTTCATACTCTATTCCCCGGTAATACCGGTTCTGTCTACGCTTTCTACGAACTGCTTCTGCAATACAAGATACATGATCAGCAGTGGCAGAATACTTAACATCGTACCCGCCATCTTAATAGACTCATTGATATCCACCATACCGCTTCCAGCTACACTTCTGGCTGTATTATAGCTGTTTTCAAAGTTTTTGAGTGATACGATAAGTGAACTCCAGTGATATCCCGGGCTGTTATTTGTAAATGCTCCTACCACGTAGAGCTGTGTGAGGTAGGACTCATTCCAATACCATACAATAGAGAACAGGAACACGACCAGAATCGCCGGTGCTGCACTGGGCAATGCGATCTTGTAAAAAGCCTTGAAATGTCCTGCTCCGTCGATCTTTGCCGCTTCGATCAGTACCTTTGGCACTTGACGGAAGAAGTTATAAAAGATCAATATAAATATCTGTGCTTTCAACCCCTGTCCCAACAGAGCCGGAACAACAAAGGCCTTGATGGAATTGACCAGTCCTGCTTTGGTATAAAATACATAAGTAGGCATCATTGTTGCCTGCGGCGGCAGAATAAAGGAAAAGATCAACAGTCCAAGCAATATTTTCTTTCCCTTAAAATCATATCTGGCAAATCCATATCCCACGATAGAACAGATCACTACGTTGATCAGTGTCGGAATCCCTGCGATCAGCACAGAATCCTTAAATGTTTTCCAGTAATCCATGGATTTCAGTGCCTGCCTGTAGTTCTCTACATAGAGCTGACTGGGAATCCAGTTGATCGAAGTATCCAGCAAGTCATTCAGATTCATGAAGCTCTTGCTTACCATATACAGGATCGGATACAGATAGATGAAGCCAATACTGATCAACAGCAGATATACTACTGTCAATTTACCGGTTCCCTGTGTATCCTTGGAACCAAAGATAAATTTCTTGAGCTTATAACGCAGCTGCTCTTGCTGCTTGGGAGTAATTCTCCTGATCTTATGCGGATTTTCTGCTCTGCCTGCGTTTGTAGCGCTCATAACGACGTTCATGGCGTTCACCTCTCTTCCTGATCTTCTTCTCCAGACGTTGTTCCTTCTTCAGTTCCCGTCTGTATTTCTTCGCTTTTCTCTCGTAAACATCCTTCCTGCCAACGATCAATACCGCGAAAAATGCTACCAGTGCCGACTCGATCACGGAATACAGCCATGCCATTGCTGATGCATAACCATAACCGCCTGTTGCCGAGAGCATCGTATCATAGATCAGTACGATCAGACTGTTCTGTTCATTATTTGACATAAAGATCACAGTATAGATCACATTCAGCAGGATCATAGGCTTAATGGTCGGAAGAGTGATCTTCCAGAAACATTCCCACCCGGAACCTCCGTCGATCTTGGCAGCTTCATACAGTGAGGTGTCAATCTTCTGCAATGCAGCAAGGAATATCAATATCTGTACTCCTGCGTACCAGAGCAGTGTGATCATATTGTTGAATACACTGGTCAGACTCGTTGCCAGAATATTGGGCAGATATTCGTCCAACAGCTGCTCTATCATGGTCGCATTCATCATAGGAATGCTGGCTGCCTCCTGGTCTGCAAGCTGCTGCATGACCGGACCGCTGGCTATGATGATAGGCAGGAAAAATATCATTCGAAACAGTCCCCTGCAGGCGATCTTCTCATTTAACAGCATCGCAATGATCAGTGCAAATGCAACAATGACCGGAACTGCTATCAGAGTTTCTGTCAGATATGTCTCCAGTCCCATGATGAAATCTGGATCAGTAAGAAATATCTGACTGTAGTTTTCAAAGCCTACATAGAGCTTCGCCATTCCCTGCGGGAGCAGCTTGATCTTATTCAGTGAATACTGAAAGGATTGAATCATAGGCCATGCTACCAGAGCAAGGAAGCCTATCAGCCACGGCAGGATGAACAAATATCCTACCCGGTTTTCACGGCGTTCCAACTGTCCCGGTTTTACGGCTCTTTTGCCTTTTGCCATACTCATCACCTCCCAATCACATAATCAGATGCTTCCACTGTAATGCCATCTGCGCTCAATGTCTTATCACTATAATTGATATAAATTGTGACACCATTGTCATAAGTTACTTTGACCAGACCATTATCCAGTTGTTCATGCTCGTCAATATAGCTTCCCGCTACTGCCTCATTTACAGCTTTGAGTTCTTCATAGTAACGGACGATCTGTTCCTTGTATACAGAATACTGTGAAGTATACACATCACTGGAATTGGTATAGATCAGTGCCGACGGGTCTTCCCAAGTCAGGTAGAAGGAAGGATAGATACCCGTTTCCACCAGTTTCAGGAAATATTCTCTCTCATTGGCTTCAAAATTCACATAGTCGCTGTACATGGGCATTATGCCTTTTAATGCAATAGACAGAAAAGGAACGCTCTGATCTGTATAGATATAGTTGGAATCTGCCGTAGGCATATCTGTCATTGCTTTGGTATACTTCCAGTAGCATGCAGCCGGAGTCTCCAGCAGAAGCTGCGTATTACTGCTTAACTCTTCCAAAGTCCTGTCATAGAGATACTTGGATACAGAACGTGTCTGCATGGTATCACCTAAGGTATAAGTAAACAGTGTATTACCTACTCCACCAAGTGCCAGTTCATGAATATCCTTCTTTGCCAGATTCTTCTGCAGGGTCATCAGATTCTCATAACCTTTCTGAGGTGTCCAGAATACAAAGGTATCATATACTGTCTTGTATTCCTCTTCCTCATACAAACGTTTATCCATTTTCTTCACTGTATTGAAAGTCGTATTGCCAGTCTCCGGATTGGCTCTGATACCATCTGTATACAGATAGAAGTCAATGCCCTGCTCTTTACTGTCTGCGATCAGTTCTTCCAGTGATTTCCTGCCACCAATACTGCTGTCCACATCCAGTTTCGTTACCGGAAGTGCGCAGATACCGCCGTCCTGCCAGCCTTTATACTGTGTCAGAATGTCTGTCACACCTCTGGCTTCCAACTCATCATAGATTTCTCTGATATTATCCACTGTCGTTACCGGTACTGCCTTTTTCCAGAGCATCCAGTTCTCTACATCACTGCCTAAGAAGTCCAGTCGAATCCTGAATTCATCTTCCTTCTGGGATAACTCACCCTTTTCCAGTAAGTAATTGCGATACCTCTTGGCAAGTCCTGCATAATCTGCCTCTTCCTCTTCTACGAACAGATAGCGGATCTTGATATCATACTGGATCCTGTCTGTTACCTTCGTTACAGATCCGCCGGAATTAGAGGTGGGCTGAATATAAGTGGTACTCTTTCTAAAAGAAGCCGTTACCCAGTTATAGTCAGAATAAGCACCATTGGGAGTCGCATAGATAGATGCCTCTTCCTCTCCGCTCTCTATCACTGCCAGATATCCCATACCATCAGTTGTATGTACCATACCATACACCGGTGCCAGAATCTGCTCCGGGTCATTGTGTGTCTCATATTTGCTCCACAAAAGTGACAATACATAGGATTCTCCTACACCCACATCACTGCTGTACACCTTCTGGACATATCCCGAATCAAATCTGCCTTCCTTATCATCCAGATAGATCAGTGCTCCATTACCATCGGGTACAAACATATAGCCATCTACTTCACCCAGTTTCGTGTTACCAAGCAATGGGAAAAGATAGATATTGCCGATTTTTTTGTTCTCTGCATTTTCATAGATAGAGTTCTCCGGAATATAAGCAGTGATACTGCCGTCATCATAGAGTTTAACTTCTACTTCAAATCCCAGTTCGTATGAAGGATAATCCAGACTGGCATGAAAGCCGCCGGGAATCTTTTCTACCGAAACTTTGGCACCACTGCCCTCCAGACCTATCTTCTTCTGCATGGTATTCGTGTCTTCCTGAAGCTCTACTACAACACCGGACTGTAAGAATCCTTTCCATGTATCATTAACTTTGGCAAGGCTTTCCTCATCTTGCACTGTAGATTCCATGACAGCTCCTGTCTTTTTGTTTCTTACCAGAATGGACAATGCCGGTTCATACAGATACAGCTCGTAAGTATCATTTGCCGCCACTAGTGTATGTCCTTCCAGAGTCGCCTGTTCTACTGCCTTATCACTCAATGCCGCCATCGGTTCTGCGATCTGTTCTTCCACATCTGCAAAAGAAAGCGAATCACTGCTGCCCGAATTGGTCACTACATGATAAATTGCTGCCGCTGCGACTAAAATGACAATCAGGATCACAATCGTCAGGACTCTGCGCTTTAATTTCTTTTTAGTTTCCAATTCGATACACCACCTCTCGTACGACAGTAATTACGAAGTCGATCACCTGTGAGAATAACACATAGATGATACATACCAGCAATGTCAGGATCAATACGGTAAAAGCCGTGATCGCCAGTGCTTTGGCTGTCTCTCCTACTGTGAAATTATTGATTTCCTTTAATGTCAGCAATATCAGGATCACTACCCAGGTCCAGACTATAATATTTGCAAAAGTGATCAGGAACACTTCGTTATACGTCAGGACGTTACTTAACAGAATCACAAAAGGCTTGATGACAATATAAGGAGTCAGGCAGTATGCGTAGGCACAATACAGATCCTTGAAGAAGCCCTCGCCTTCATTGATCGTAACGACCAGATAATTGCAGGCTGTCAGTCCGATAAAGATAACCAGTACCTTGCCAATATCTGTGATCAGATCATATCTGCCTTCCCGCACTGTCTTTACCAGGAATCCACTGCAATATTTCTCCAGGATCGAGATCAGAATAAATGCACCCAGTAATATATTGGAACACCACCAGGAATTCTTGCCCTCTTTCTTCACACCGTAACAGCCATCCATCGGATGTCTCATAAAGTACAGACTGTAACGAAGCTGTCCCCATAATATATGCTCTCCTGTCTGTGTTGCAGGATGATCGGCATATTTCTTACGGTACAGAGACTTGCCGCCCCGAATCAGCACAACCACTGCTGCTATCGCAAGGACTGCTGCTACCAGATAATTACGGATCCAGATATTTCTGACTTCCCAGAACGCATCGGAGTATCCTTCAAAGGATTTGGCAAGTCTGAAATACTTCAAAGCCTGCTCATAATTTTCCTCCTGTAAATATGCATGCCCCATTGCCTGGTTCGCATAGTCAAACATACTGTTCATCTGTAAGACTTTGCTTAGCGGTTCCTTACTCTGTGTATACTGTCCTTTGGAGAACAGATACAGTGATTCATGCAGCAGGTTCGTAAATTCAGTGGGTTCAAATATATGGATCTGCTTCTTATCAGAATCCAGCAGATATATCCTGTCATCCTCATCCACTGCTATTGCTTCTACTTTGTTACACAGACCTACTCTTTGTCTGCCGTCATCTCTTCCACCAAACATAAAGAGCAGTTCGCCGTCTTCGTTATATTCATAGATATATCCATCTGAGTCAGCAACCAGAATATTGTTATAATTACCGGTCGTAACTGCTGCCGGAAGATCTGCATAATATGGATCAGAGTCCAGCAGATTCTTACCTGCAATGTTGAGTTTCTTTAAACTGGTGTCTTTATCACCCTGCGTTACCGTATAGATCAATCCTGTATCATCAATATGCAGGTTGGTCGGTGTAGAGGGAATATTACTCAGCATCTGCGCCCTTTGCGCATCTGTCAGAATCATTCTCTGAATCATCTGGAAAGGACTCAGCGACGTATAATTCGTTCCAAAATATCCAAGGAAGGAACCGCCCTCTACCGGGCTTAACTGAACGATACCATTCATATTACCTTCACAAATGATGTACATGGTTCCCGTCTTGTTGGCTACCACCTTTGTTGGCTTGAAATCCATACTGTTGCCATAAATGGGAGAATCGGGTTTGCCATACTCTGCCGTCACATTACCCTGGGCATCGAATACAAATACCTTCTTCGCATCCTTATCTGCTACATAGACTGTGCCATCCTCTGTGACATACACCCCTGTAGGAGTCTGTAAGATGCCCTCACCGATACTGCCTACCTGCTCTCCCTCACGGGAGCAGATCAGGATCACATGCGCACCGGCATCTGCAATATAGAGATTACCCTCCTTGCCGATTGCCATATCCATAGGAGATACGAAAGCTGTCTCACCCACTTTGGTGATCGCCGCCAGCGGATTATAGGCTGACTGTGTCTCCAGAACATAGCCATAACCATCTATTGTATAAGTCTTATATGGTGTCTCTGCAAAAGCTGTCATACCCGCCATCATAACCAGACACAGGAGCATTGCAAAGATTCTTCTAAATTTTTTCATACTCTGCCCCCTTATTTGATGCCTGAATGAGCCATGGTATTCATGAAGCTCTTTCTCAGAATTAAAAAGATAGCCAGATTCGGTACAAACTGAATCAGTACACCTGCTGCCAGAATACCCTGTCCGGCTACATTATTGTTCGTATTAGCCAGTGTGTTCAGGTAAAAAGCCAGCGTTTTCATGCTTTCATCATTAATATAGAGGTTGGAGCTCTCTACATTCGTCCACGCTGCCTGAAAAGCCAAAATCGCTGTCGTGGCAACTGCCGGTTTAATAAGCGGCAAAATAATGGAACGGTATATCTTAAAGTCAGAAGCGCCGTCCATATAAGCAGCATCCAAAAGTGCATCCGGTATCTGGTCAATGAACTGCTTTACAAGAAACAATCCTACAGGCATTGCCAGAAGCGGCAGGATATGCGCCAGATAAGTGTTCTTAATACCGAGTGTATCAATAACCAGATATCTGGGGATCATAACGGCTACAGACACGAACATCAATGCAGTATTGTTAATTTCCATCAGTGCATATTTACCCTTGAAACGCAGCTTCGACAACGCAAATCCTGCCATTGATGAAAACAGGATCGACAGAACCACCACTGCGCCTGTCACTATGATACTGTTAAATACATAACGGCTCATGGGAATATTGCTGCCTGCGGATGCCTTGAACAGCTTGGTGAAGTTATCCAGTGTCGGCTTATGTACCAATATCTGTGGTGGAAAAGCAAACAGCTCATCCATAGGCTTAAATGCATGGCAGACAATAAATACGATCGGAATGCACATAAAGATCGCAAGTGGCAGCAAAATCAGAATGATCTTGATCTGACTTGCTTCAAATTTACGGGGATTGATATTACTTCCCTTATATCCAGCCATTCTCTGCCACCTCCTTAATCCTCTCTGAACATCTTTCCAAAGAACTTGGAAAATGCATATACCATCAACAGTAATACGACAGATACCGCTGCCGCATAACCCATTTCATAACGCAGGAAACCATAATCTTCAATATGGTTCACGATCAACTGACCTGCGTAATTAGGTGTCGGGTTCGTACCTGAGAGCTGTACGCCGATGGCGCCATTCTGAAATGCTCCTACGATCGCCATAACTGCACCAAACAGCATCTGGGGTTTCATCGTAGGAATCGTTATATAGATCATCTCCTGAAATCGATTCTTCACTCCATCAATGGCTGCCGCCTCATACAACTCCTCATCTGCATTCAGAATACCTGCAAGCATTGCCAGAAATCCCACTCCCATACTCGACCACAACGCTACAATAATGATAATGGGAAGCAGATATCTGCTGTCTAACAGCCAGATGATCGGAGCATCGATCACCCCCAGCTTCATCAGCCAACTGTTGAGATAACCCATCTGATCACCGGAGAATATGATCTTCCACAGTACGGTCATAGACGTAGCACCTGTCATACTTGGGGAATAGAAGATGACAGTAAGGACAGTACGGGGAACACTGCTTAGCTGTGCCAGTGCCCATGCCACCAGAAAGGACAGGATATATCCGCCAGGGCCAACGATCAATGCATAAATGATCGTATTGGGCAATACCTTCTGCATAAAGATATCATCTGCTGTCAGAAGATTAATATAATTGAGAAATCCTTTAAAAGTAGGCATCTGTATCGTATCATAGCTTGTAAATGAAAGACCGATCGCTACCACCATAGGTATGATGATAAAGGCAGTGAACAGGATCACGTAAGGAGCAAGGAAGCCATATGCCGCCTTATTGCCATGCTCACGTCTGGCTGCTTTTGTCTTTTTGCCTTTTCTTAACTGCTGTGCGGTTGCTGTCATAGCTTACCTGTCTCCTTTCTGAGTTTTACTGTTTTGAATGATCTCATGTACCTTCTCAATAGTAGGTACTTCGTATTCTTTCACAGTGACTCCGTTTTCTATATAACCAAACTCTTCCAGCTTACGAAGTGTCTCTCTCTTGATATTCTTCTGCGCATCATCCAGTGCTTCTCTGACATTGGCACTCTTTGCTCCCAATACCACCAGATTATATGCATCTGATAATTCACGTTCTACCATGTAGCTTGCCAGTGCTCTGGGCGCTTCCATCGTCCATGTAAGCTGTTCGGATATCACTTCCTTATCATCACTGTCCCAGGGCAGTTGCGCAAATGCTTCACAATTGGCTGTATTCCAGTAATATTCATCACCATAGGTAATCTGTAATCTCTGTCCGAACTCAGCCTGAACCTGGGCACTGGACCACCATTTCACGAACTCCCATGCCTGCTCTTCTCTTTCAGGGGTAGAGTTAAACAGGAATGTACTCTCTGCACCTGCTGATGAATATCTCATTACTTCACCATTCTCGTCCTTTACTCCCGGTATCAGTGCCACACCCCACGAACCATCGATCTCCGGTGCTGCATTGGAGATCAGATTGTAGGTACCAAAATCTGAAATTCCAATCGGATAATCTCCATTTCTGAAATGCTGATAGAAATTAGGAACATCCTTTGGCAGATTATAAATGGTAAACAGATTTGTCAAAGTCGTGAAACCTTCCACGACCTCTTCACTGGTGATCGTCACATCCTCTACATAAGTATCGTAGAGTCTGCCGCCACTCTGGAAAATGATCGGTGTCGTATCAAGGAAGGTTTTCATACCGACTGTCCTTGCTGTAGGATAATAGAAGTTCAGACCTCTCATCTGCAAATCCGGCAGCATTGCCTCTACATCCTCCAGTGTATCCGGTACTTCCAGTCCCAGCTTATCCAGAATGTCTTTTCTATAGAAGAGCACCTGAAAATTCATGGTTTCCGGTATGGCATATACACTGTCATCAATAACATACGGCATCAGCAGACCTTCCGTATATCTTCCTGCTACTTCTGCAAAATCATCAAACTTGGTCAGATCCTTTAATGCGCCTCTGATACCAAGTTCAAAAGGAATCGAATAGTTAACTCCTGTCGCTACATCCGGTGAATCTCCGGAAGCATTGGCAAGCACCAGTTTCGTCTGGTCCGGCATCAGTGACAGGTCTACTTCTATTCCGGTCTGCGGCGTAAACTCTTCCGTGATCATCTGCTGCATGATCTCCAGATGTTGTCTGGAACGATTCACAGATACCTGTAAATGTTCCGGGTTCGTATTGGAAGAAGAATATGCCTGTTTTCCAAAGGAAGTACAGAATCTCACGATACCAAGTCCTGCCTTCACAAATACGTTCTTATGCCTGGGGAGCTGTTTTGCCGCATCCTCCTGATACAGATAGATACTGTCCAGAGAAAAATCATTCCCATTGAGACTGTCTATCAGATTCGCCAGATGCTGATTGACGGAGGAAGTACTGGTTGCCAGTTCATCAATTCGATATATCAGTTCATCCGGCTTCTTTGCCAGACTTCTCAACTGATTCTCTGCAATGGAGATAGAGGAAAAGGCTGCTATCTTTTTCTTATCCGGATTATAAGTGCGGGCTTCTTCCATAACGGCTGCCAGTTCATCCGCCCACTGTGTAAGTGTATCGCCGATTCCAGGAATATAACTCTCCAGTGAGAAATCTCTGTATTTATCTTTGTTCGTACCTGCTACCTTGGTTACTTCCAGCGAAAGGTCATTGACTTTACCCATGATCTGCTCGATCGTTTCCAACGCATTTCTAAGTGGTTCCATGCTGATCTGCATGGATATCGTATGCTCACCTGCACTTAACGGTACACTGATCTTATTTCCTTCACTATCCAGTAAAGTATATAGGTTGTAATCTTTTTTATAGGCAAATGCACAGTTCTCAAATTCTGTATTCGGCAGTTCTCCATCAATTCTGATATTCATAAATACCGGAAAGTCTGATTTGTCGGACTGACTGTAATGAAATGCCAGATAGTAGTTGCCCTCTTTTTCAACCGTAAACTGATAGGATATCTGCTGTCCTCCCTCTGAGAAAGAAGTAGAATCCACAGTATTCATGATTCTATTGCCAGCCTGATAAGGATACAGGTTCGGATCATATTCACAGGTGGCATGAATGGAAGAAGCATTGCGGTAAGTAAAATCCTCCGCCTGAATCTCGATAAAGCCATCACCTGCTGCCTTTTCGCTGCCTGTATAGGCTTCTACCTGTGGTTTGGCTGTCAGTTTGAAATCACCAAGAAGTAAGGTTCCTTCCTTTAGCGTAACAGTCACTGTATGCCTGCCCTTAGTCAATTCAATGCCAAGAGGTCCACTATAGCGGTATGTAGAATCCATAATGTATTTGTTCTGCCATTCATAGACTTTATCCGGAATCCCTACGACCTCATTACCATAACTGTCATAAGATTTCTGCTGCGGTGTAGACCATTGACTCTCAAGCACCTGCTGGCGCATCTCATAAAATGGGAAGTCCCCATCTATCATGAACTGCGCCTCTACCGGGAGAATGGTATCACTGTCAGCCAGATAATCAAAGCACATATAGTAAATGCCATCAGCGGCAACATCCAGTTCCAGTTCTGCGCTTCCCCGCTCCCCAATCTGCACCGCTGATGTATATCCATGATCGTCTGTAAAAACCGCATCCGTGCTGGTACAGATGTCCTTAACTGGATATTCTATATCTCCACCTGTATATTCCGGTAAAGTATAGCCGGCACTGATCTTCGTATAACCGTTATCGATTCGTTCACTGGCATATCCTTCTGTTACACTGCCTGTTGCCTGACTCTCCTGCACTGTCTCCTGCGCCGCCATAAGCTGCAGGGGCATTGCTGTAGCTGCCATGCCTGCTGCCAGTCCCAGTGCCAGTATACGTCTCCAACTGTGAAGTGTTACCTTTTCTCCGGCCATCTTACGCTTCCTCATGCCTTCAACCCAACCTTTCCATTTTAGAACCTGATATATCTTTTACTGCACCCTATAGTAATCAATTACATCTTTTCGTGTGAAATACGGTTCGTTTTAATTTTGAGTTAATTAT
>CAYRAW010000022.1:0-4463 GCA_964422225.1 uncultured Roseburia sp. | reverse complement strand
ATTTACGCTATATTGGCAAAAAAGTCAATATATATTTCCCATTCATTTGTGCTCTTTGGCATGAAAAAACCGCCATTTTCGGCGGTTTCTCGTAAGTTTTATTAGATTAGACGAATTTTGCATACATCTTTTGTGCAAGATGAACGAAACTTTGTTTTACTGTTTTATATTGGAGTAAAAGTTTTAGTCTCTCACAGTTTCTGTCTGCTCTTCCAATATAAACACACTCCAGGGCTGCATTGGCAGGAGCTGTCCTTTCTCATACTCTATTCCACTGATCAATTCTACAGCATCCTCATGAAGATATTTCTGTTCTATGTGTTCATTGGAATAGTTGAAATAGTAATGCACCTTTTTTCCAGATGTATTGATACCACTTCTGATATTTACCGGGAACTGTGCTTCCTGTGACACATCCCTGATTCCAGCCTGTTCTGCCACATAGCCGACTAACGCTTTTGCATAGGCATTGCTGATATGGCAGCCCACATAGATTCCCTTTCCCTGTCCATAAGAATGTTGTGTGATTGCCGCATATTTCCCCCAGTATGGATGTTCATAGGAGGCAAGTATCTGCGTATTCTCCGCCTCCGGCATCAAAAACTCCATCCAGACCTCAACCTGTCTGTCAGCATCACTAAGCCCTTCACTAAAAGCACTGTCAGAGATCAGCCTGACATTTCTTGGAATGGTATATTCCTGATAGCTGACTCCCAGACTCTCATGCAGTATGTGTGGCTTTCTGTCATGGCTGACAGTCAGATACTCATTAGCATATGCGCTCTTATACGTGGTAAGAAGCGTTCCTCCCTGCTCCACATACTGATTCAATGCATGAAGTGTTTCATCTGTTGCACTGTAAAGGGCAGGAACTACGAGCAACTGATACTGTGAAAGCTCTCTTTCCTCATCTGATATTACATCATATTCAATATTTAACTCATACAGGGCATCTGCATACTGTCGCACAATATCGTTATACTTTATCTTTTCCTCCGGCAGAGGGAACATCGGCAGACGGCTGAGTGCTGTCAGGGATTCATTGGATACCAGAATTGCTGCCTTATTCTCCTTATGCAGATGCAGAAGATGCTCTCCGATCCTGTGCAGATCATTTCCGATGGTCACAGCCTCAAGGTAAGGTCTGTTCTCCTCCATATCGTGACTAAGAAGTCCTCTCCAATAGGTCTCAAACGAATTATGAATAGAATGCCAGTGCCAGTACATCACGCCATCTGCGCCATTTGCCAGATGGGAAAAAGCCTGCATACGAAGCTGCCCATCATAGGGTGTCCAGCCAATATGTCCCTGTGCCTCTGTCTCCAGCACAAGGTAATTGTCCTTTTTCAGCCCTCTGGCTATTGCTCCGCAAAAAGCAGCCTCCTTGCCGGTCAGTTCATCCTGTGTCTTATGATAAATATCGCATCCGGCTATGGTAACCGCCTTTGCCGCATGGAAGTGATTTACATCCGGCTGTACACCAAAGGAATAATCTCTCCACTCAAAGTCAAAATTGTGTGTGATAAACTGATCCTCTCTGCGGTATTCCTCTACGATTCCTCTCTGCCAGAGCAGGAATTCATCTACCAGCGTCCTTCGAAACTTCTCAAACTCTGCCATAAAGCTGCCATTGATCGTCCCTGTTACGTCAGGTACATGCTCCCAACTGTCTACCCTGTTCGACCAGTAGTTAAAGCCAAACTCACGGTTCATCTCTTCCACACTGCCAAAGGCATCCTTGAGATAAGCAACGAATCTCTCCTGTACGCCTTTTCCCGCGGTATGATAATGCTTCGTCTCGTTATCAAGCTGGAAACCGATCACATTATCATATTTCTGTACACATTCCAACAGCTTCCGAATAACTCTTTCGGCATGAAACAGATAATGCGGATTGGTAATGTCCATATTCTGTCTGGCTCCGTATTTACCAGTCCCCCACTCTGTTGTTGCAATGATATCCGGGTACTTACAGGCCAGCCAGGGTGGAACTGCGTAAGTAGGCGTTCCTACGATCACGCTGATTCCGTATCGTGCTGCTGCCTCTATGCTTCTCTCTACATGATGAAAGTCAAATACTCCATCACTGATCTCTTCACTTGCCCAGGTAGACTCTGCAATGCGAATGACATTGATGCCAGCCTTTTTCATCATCTGCATGTCCTGTTCAAGCCGCTCCGTAGGCATATATTCGTCATAATACGCTACGCCATATAAAATCTTATCCATACACATTCTCTTTCATTTTTACTTATAACACAAATGTATTAAAGGAATTGGGTGCCAGTTCTACTGTAATGGACCGTTCAGCATGTTCTATCGTCACTGCCTCTGCTCTGTCCATTGCATTCTGTATCTCAATTATAACACTTCCATCCGGATTCTCAAATGCTACGGCCGCACTGTTCCAGGCACCCTCTGTTTCCAGACGCACTGCACCCGGCTGTATGAAATGTGCATAATGCTTCATGACATAATACTCAGGATTATAAGTAACCTTGCCTGTAGACGGCTCAATGCTGATCATGGAGTTCTGATGCCAGCCCCAGGTACTTTCTCCACCAGTCTCCAGAACCATATTCCAATAAGTATAGGCACTGACACCATTCTTGAGATAATGGCACATAAGGTTAAACATATACTGTGCATATTCCCAACTGTTCTGACCATCACCACACTCGTTTTCCGTCTGGATCAGCTCCAGATCAGGGAAACATTCATGGGTTCTTCCGATGGCATTTCGTCCTGCCCATTGATAACCTACCCCTTTGATATACTTCTTAGCTTCTTCATCAAAAAGAATTGTATCCACATATTTATTATAATTATCAAGTTTTATCCCCATAAATGAGAAATTCATATCCTCAGGTCCATTCAGAGTACCAAGGAAAATATCTGTATTGATCTTCTTTTCCTCAAAATGCGGTCCCAGATAATCTCTGATAAAGGTTCTGAAATCCTCTGCTCTCCACAGACAGGAAGGGAATTTCTGATCTGCAAAAGGCTCATTCTGAATATGGAGCTGTGCAATGGGAATGCCCTCTTTCTCATAGGCTTCTATGAACTTATCAAAATACAGTGCATATGCCTTCAATACTTCCGGTTCCATCCTGAGTCTTCCATAGTTGCAGGCCTTGGGGAACTTCATCCAGGTAGGCGGACTCCAGGGTGATGCAAAGAATTTCATATCACCTGCGTAGTGTTTCTGTGCTTCTTTAATATAAGGAATGAGATATTTATAATCTCTTTCAATGCCAAAATGCTCCATAGTGTAATCATCATCATATTCATCATGGCTATACCACTCGGCTGCATAATCACTGGCTCCGATAGGGATTCTGTTAAACCCAAGCTGTAATCCTTCCCTGCCAAATAATGACTGATAGATTTTCTCCTGGTTCTCTTTGTCTGTCTTTTCCAGTGCGATGGCACTCAATTCATTAAAGCAGCCGCCAAAACCCTTGATCTTCTGGGCTTTCTCCCCCGTCAACACTACCTTATGAGAAGATTCTTCTGCCGTTTTTATTTCTTTTTCTACAAAGGGTAAATCCTTCGTTGTTTCATACCATTTCATATACCTGCATCCCTTCCTTCCGATTTATTCTGCCGCTTTCTTCAATTCCTCAATCAGCTCATCTAACTGGCTGTTACTGATCTGCATAAAACTTCTGAAGGAACGAAGTGGAGAATTTTCCATCATCTTCATAGACATCTCTTCCGTTACTGCCTCATTGGCAGCCTCGCTCGTCTCTTCCTTCTTGTCTGTGCCAAGCATTTCGTTAAAACTGTCCATATATTTCTTCAGGACTGCTGCTGTCTTAGGATTGCCGGTCAGTTCTGCAACTACCGTATTTATTGTAATTTCCAAAGGAATCGTTGTTGTAGAGATCAATTCTACGCTCTCCCTCAATCTGATATCCGCAGAAGATGCTCCTGCTAAGATTTCGTACTTACCACTTGCCGCATACCAGTCCTGTATCTGCGTGTTATACCATGCGAAACTTCTCTTATCCAACTCGATTTCTACTGTCTTGGTTTCGCCAGGTTTCAGACTTACCTTGGCAAAGCCCTTCAATTCCTTGCATGGTCTTGAGGCTGCATTCGTCTTGTCAGCTACATAGACCTGTACGATCTCCTTACCTGCCATTTTACCCGTGTTGGTAACCTGTAGCGATACTGTCAGTTTATCCGTATCCTTAATCTGCTTTGCAGAAAGCTTCATATCATGATACTCATAATTCGTATAGCTCAGACCATATCCAAAGGGATAACGCACCGGCAGCTCTTTGGTATCATAATAACGGTAACCTACGAATACCCCTTCCTTGTATTCTACTGTCCTGCCATCTCCCGGGAAATTGAGATAGGAAGGGTTGTCACTTAATTTATAAGGAATCGTCTCTGCAAGTTTACCACAGGGATTTGCCTCACCAAACAGTAATGCGCATTGTGCTTCTCCAACT